>NZ_CEXWTU010000135.1:0-13342 GCF_982758155.1 Marinagarivorans sp.
TGAGGAAGTAGGAGGCAAGTATTATTGGATAAAGTATTTTTTCCTCGGCCCTTAAAAATACAGCCATTATTTGCGGGACATAATTTCTTCGTAGCCACCTTCGTTAATCACATTCACATACCCCATGGCCTTCAGAACATCTTTAGCCACTTCAGAGCGGCGACCAGAGCGGCAATAAACACGAATATCGGCATTTTTGTCGGCCGTCACTGCGGCAATATGATCACTAATAACCTCATAGGGGATCAAGACTGAGCCCTTAACATGACCGCCATTAAATTCTTCTTGTGTACGTACATCAATCCAGTAAGTCATAGATTCTCCAGCAAAAGCTTTAATTGAAAAAATAGAAAAGAGGCTTGCCAGCAAAGCAAAAACGACAACAGAGCGGCGCGTGGCAACTGAATACCGTGATGCTACTTTTAGATAAGACATGCTTCACCTCAAAATATGAATAGTGGGCTTATTAAACAACGAGCCAGAAAACAATGCCAGCAGCACATTCATTTAGATACTAGATACCTGTAGATGTTAGAAACCTGCGATTCCAACTACAGCCTCAACGAAGCAGCTCGCAAGGGGAATCCCCGGCACTCAATCCTGGGAACGGAATACTTACAAGCTGCTCACCTATCGGCGCGATATCAACTTGTGCCTTCAATTCGCCAACAAAAGCACTCGGGTCCGACCAAAACAAGGGTAACCAGGTGGCCCCACACACGTCCTCCGCCAACAAGCCATGGCCTTTGCCGCGGCCATTCACAACGACACCACTCAATAGCGAATCTGCCATTGCATTTACATCCTCACGCGCAACCACAGGGTCTAGCTCGCCCACTAGAATAACGGTAGGCACCGCTGACCAAGTTTCTGTAAAGGGCGCTTTTGGGCGACCATTCACGACGCCTTTCTGTAAGCAAATGAGCAGCGACATGTCGGGGGCCAGAAAACGTGCCCACTCACCCAAGCGATCAATACTTGCACGATAACTGTCAACGGAAAGGACTTTATTATCGTTACACTCAGTAATCCAATACAACCAGGGGTTAGCTACCGAGGAATAGCTCTGCTTTAAAACCGGCTCGGCCAAAGGCTGTAAAAGCTGCCCGCCTCCGTTACTAACCTGTTTCAGCAGCGGAACTAACTTTCCGTATTCACCCGTTTCAGCATTCACCGAACCTTCAGATCTCAGCGCTTGCGCACGATAGAAAGCACTAAATAGAATGTGCGCAAACGTATTCGCGTCAATGCTCGCTTGGTGGTGATAGCCCTCAAAACGAAAAGGCATATTAATGGCAGAACCATCAAGTGCTTCGATAGCACGCCAGAATAACGGTTCGACAGACTCCCCCTGATGGCACTCTTCACGTGCCTGACACCAAGCTAAAATAGCTTTAAAGCTCGCGCGCCAGCGGTGCCCATGTGCCGCTCGACTATCAATAGCCCAACTGTAAGGGGAGTCGAGCAAAGAACTTTGCACACGAGCAGGCTCAATCGTTGTGGCGACTTGTGCAATACGGCTCCCGTAAGACGTTGCCATAAAATGCCACTGCTCAAATCCCAGCTGCAATAATAAAGCGACAATATCCTGCGCACTCTGCTGTGCACCAAATTGGGAAAAATCTGAAGACCCTAATTGTAATCGCCATTGATCCAAACAAGCGTTGACGCGTGATAGCTCATCACCCTGAGCGTGTTCGGGGTAACGCAAACGATTCAAAGACCACAATCGGTAAGCATGACACTGAAAATACCCCCAAGCCCCCTCATTACCGCGACTATCCCATAGAATTAACGGCCTCTTAACGCCTGCATCAAGCAACCAATAGCGCCAGTGATCTAACTTGGCGGCTAAAGTATTACCGCCCTCCCCTGGGCCACCACTAAAATACACAACCGGCGACAGTTTCTGGGCGGGTGCAATAGCTTGCCGCTGCGGTGTGAGTATTGCAAAGCTGATATAGGTAGCGGATTGCGAGGCATCCGGGTAATAACGGCCACAACGAGTCTGAACAAAAGCATGGTCGCGCCCAGGACAAGGCACTGTGCGAATAGGGTCTGGTGCAAAAGTCACTTGTGGTTTGGGGCTACAACCAATAAAGCAAAGTGATAAAAAAATACAAATAGAAAACAGCAATGCAGTCACGGTTTCGTAACGTCCTGCTCAGTAACAAACGCTTTAGGCCACGCTAAATTCCACGGGTTATTAGCCCCGCCAGTGCGCCCCGCCTGTGACAATGCCGCGAAATAATCACCCGAGTTCGGCCAAGCACATAAATCAAATAACTCCCCTTCATAATTAAAGCGAAGCCCCCAGGCATGTAAATAAAGGCGGTCTGCCGGGCCTCCGCCGTAGCGACTATCGCCTAAAATGGAAGCCCCCAAAGACTTCAGCGCCACGCGAAGCTGATGCGTCTTGCCCGTTTTTGGCCTTAGCCACCACAAGCGCGGTTGACTAACCTCACCAAAGCTCATGCCGTAAGTAACGGCGGGATTGAGCGTACTCCTCAGAAGTTTATAACTACCACCGCGCGCCTTTGCCATATCCCCTTTCACCCAACCCTGCTTTTTCTTAGTCGGGCCATCACTCAAGGCCAAATACATTTTTTGTACTTGCCCTACAGCAAACATCTGGCAAAACTTCTTATTCGCCGCACCCGTTTTTGCCAATATAAGCAAACCCGATGTGCCCATATCCAAACGATGTACAGGGTGAATAGCGTCGTTGTTAAAGTGGCTCCTAACCTGATCTAGTAATGTTGTGCTTTCATGCGCATGAACGGCAATGCCGGCAGGTTTGTGCACAACAACAAAATCGGCATGATCAAATACGATACTTATCATTCGAATAGCCCTGCCAGCTTGGCCGAGCCTTCGCGCACACTCGCCGACCATTGGGCTGCATGCTCAATTTCGCCATCCTCCCCCAGCGCCGGATACGCTAAATTGCGCTCATCACAAAATTGCGTCACTTGTGGGTGCGCCCACTGAAAAAACAAACGGTCGTAATCAGCTTTAGCCAAGCGAACCTGATTAAAAAAACCGGCTTGGCGACGCTGATATTGTGCCTCATTAAGAATCACAGCGGCCGCAACAGAGACATTGAGCGACTCGACCATTCCGACCATAGGGATAGTCACGCACTGATCCGTCATTCTTCTTGCTGTATCGCTAATGCCCGTTTTTTCATTACCCATAACCAGCGCCGTGGGTTTGGTGTAATCGACCTCGCGATAATCACATGCCGAATTATCTAACGCCGTACTGACAATCTGAAACCCCTGCTGTTTCAATGCTGTTAGCGGCTCTTCTAAGCTATCGCAATGTTCAACATCCACCCACTTATTCGCCCCTAAAGCGGTGCCACGATAGGGGTTATAACCTTCCTCGGGCACAACGGCATACATCTTGGAAACACCCGCCGCATCGCAAGTCCGCACCATGGCCGCCATATTGCGCCCCTTGTGTACCTCGTCTGCTACCAACGTCAAATCCGGTTGGCGTGCCGCGAGTACAGCGCTAATCTTTGAATGTCGCTCGGGGGTCATACAATCTCCTGTTTTACAAGCGCGAATACGCACCAGCACGTTAATTTTTTCCGCGTTGAACTCAGCGCCAAACTACGCGTTAAAAAGTTACCCACAGAATCTGTTGATAACTGTGTGCAAAGTTATAGGTCACCCTCTCAAGACTTACGCTTAAAAGGGCTTGCGCCCGATTGATCACTTTTTAACCAACATCGTTGCGGGGATGGTACATTCTACGGAAAAGTCCTACTCACGGCGAATGTCAATATTATTCGGCGCCCTATCGGTGGAACCTTAAGGCCTAATAATGCCTGTTTTCATAACAGAAAAGCGTTTCTTTGTTTGACTAAAATAGGTTAATCTATGATCTTATTCGCTATTGAGAAACCTCCACATTGTCCAGTGACCAGCCTTCCTCGCAGCACGAATCTAGCTCTCCAGAGCCCCTCACCATCTCGATTGATGTCAACTTTCAACCCGAAGACTCACGGCGCCTAGCTAGCTTGAGCGGAAATCTGGACGGCAATCTCAAACAAATTGAAAACCGCCTTGATGTAAAGATCCACAATCGCGGTGGTGCTTTTGCCATTCACGGCACTCAAGAACGCGCCAGCATTGCCAAAATCGTGCTCGAGGATATTTACTCACTCACAGAAGCCGATAACGATGTGAGCGCCGAGGAAGTTCACCTTGCCTTACAAGAGGCGGGTGCCGACGCCTTCGTAGCCATTGGCAACACAAAACAACCCTACGAAGCACCCGTAATTCGCACTAAAAAATGCTCTGTTAAGCCTCGCGGGCTCAACCAGCAAGGTTACGTGGCCGCGGTTCGGCGTAACGATATCAACTTTGGTATTGGCCCTGCCGGTACGGGCAAAACCTATTTAGCCGTAGCCTGCGCCGTTGAAGCACTGCTACGTGACGAGTGTGAGCGCATCTTACTGGTCAGACCTGCTGTTGAAGCCGGCGAAAAGCTGGGCTTTTTGCCCGGCGATCTCAGCCAAAAAGTCGACCCCTACCTTCGCCCGCTCTACGATGCCCTCTACGAAATGCTAGGTTTTGAAACCGTCGGCAAACTGATAGAGAAGCAGGTCATTGAGATTGCCCCGCTAGCCTACATGCGCGGGCGCACGCTGAATAACTCATTTGTCATCCTCGATGAAAGCCAAAATACCACTCGAGAACAAATGAAAATGTTTTTGACGCGTATTGGTTTTGGTTCTACTGCCGTTATTACTGGCGACCCAAGCCAGATCGACTTACCACGCGGCAGCGCATCCGGTTTACAGCATGCTGTCAGCGTTCTAAAAGGGGTTGAGGGTATTAGCTTTACGCTTTTTACCGCCAAAGATGTCGTTCGCCACCCATTGGTCCAACGTATTGTTGAGGCTTACGAAGCCAGCGAAGCCGAACGCGATGCCATTGAAAAACGCCGACGCGCACAAGACGAAAAATTGCGCGCTCACGCCATCGCAACCGCTAGCAAAATTAACGACGCATCGGATGACAGTTAAGTAATGGCACAGACACCCTATGTAGATTTGCAAATAGCCTGCCCGACACAAGGCCTGCCTACAGAGCAGCAAATGATCGCGTGGGTATCGGCCGCCCTGCCAGAAGATAAACGCAACAGCGAGCTTAGCGTGCGCATTGTCACTTGCGAAGAAAGCCAAGCGCTAAACTTGCAGTACCGCCACAAAGATAAACCCACCAATGTTTTGTCTTTCCCCAGCGACCTACCTGCCTTTATAGAGGAGCCGCTATTAGGTGATCTTGTTATCTGCGCCGATGTCGTTCAACAAGAAGCAGAGCAACAAAGTAAAACGCCAGAGTCACATTGGGCCCATATGCTAATCCATGGTACCTTGCATTTGCTCGGGTATGACCACATAGAAGACGACGAAGCTTGCGAAATGGAAACACTCGAAACGCATATTCTCGCCAGTTTGGGGTATCCTAACCCTTACGAAGACCTAGAGGCATAAGCTAATGTTTGCCCTATTGCCACACCGTCACTCTGACTCAATGCTTACAATTTAAGAAATCACACCATGCCTGAAGAACCACCGAGTAGCCAATCCGCGGCTAAAGAGCGCACACAAGAACGATCGTGGCTAGACAAGTTGATACACAACTTTTCAAACAACGAACCTCAGTCTCGCGAAGAACTACTCACAATCATCAAAGACGCCGCCAGTAATAAACTACTGGATAACGAAGCGTTAGAAATTATTGAAGGCGCTTTAAGTGTCAGCAACTTGCAAGTGCGAGAAATCATGGTCCCGCGCTCGCAAATGGTCGTTATTAAGCACGACGAAACGCCAGAAGAATTTCTCCCCAAAATTATCGACTCCTGCCATTCCCGCTTTCCTGTTATCGGTGAAAGCATTGATGACATTCGCGGCATACTTCTAGCCAAAGATATGCTTTCGCTGCTATTAAATCGCGACCAGCCGTTTGAGCTTGAAAATATGCTGCGTGCTGCGAACATTATCCCCGAGAGCAAGCGCCTGAATGTCTTACTCAAAGAATTTAGGGAAAAACGCTACCACATGGCCATCATTATTGATGAGTATGGCGGCATCTCGGGCTTAGTTACTATTGAAGATATTCTCGAAGAAATCGTTGGTGAAATCGAGGATGAAACCGATGATGACGATGATGATTTTATTCGACGCGTTTCCGTCGAAGACTTTATCGTCAAAGCTTTAACGCCAATCGATGACTTCAACGAACATTTCGACAGCGATCTCGATAACGCTGACTTCGACACCATTGGTGGTATTTTAACCCAGGCCTTTGGCCATATGCCGGCTCGCAACGAAGTCGTTGATCTCAAGGGTTTCCGTTTTCGCATTCTTTATGCCGACAACCGACAAATACACCTTATCCGCCTTACTCGAATCTAAGCTAGAACTGTATTATGGAATTGCTCTGCGAACGCTGGAGGCCGTGGATCTGCCTTATCGTCGCTACCTTGGGTGGCGCTTTGATCCCCCTTTCGATGGCACCTTACAGCCTTTGGCCTGCCGGCATTCTCGGCATATTCTTTATTGCTATTGCGCTGCGTAACAGCACACCCAAGCGTGCACTTTTACTCGCTTTTTTTGCCGGTTTAGCACTTTTTGGCGTAGGAGTTTCCTGGGTTCACGTCGCCATTGCACAGTTTGGCAATAGCTCAAACATTATTGCACTAACCTTAACAGCGCTGTTCATTACAGGCTTAGCGGCAATATTTGCAGCTCCCTACTACCTCTACGGCCGATACTTAAGCGGCACCTTACTGGGCCAAACCCTTGGCTTCACCGCGCTCTGGGTATTGGGTGAATGGATGCGTAGCTGGTTATTTACTGGGTTTCCATGGCTTTATGTGGGTTATGGCCAAATCAATACACCGCTGAGTGGCTTTGCACCGATCTTCGGAGTATTTGGCGTATCCCTTTGCGCCTGCTTAATGTCCGCCGGCGCTTTATGGTTACGGGAGCACTATCGTCAAAGCCGAAGCCATAGAAATAGCCATAAAATGCCTATGGCGGTCATTGCCGCAATCGCCACGTTATATGTAGCCGGCGCAAGTTTAAAACAAATTGCTTGGACCCAAGAAAAGCCTTACAAAATCAGTGTTGGCCTTATGCAGCCAAACATTCCCCAAGAACACAAATGGGATCCCGCCTACTACAGCCAAACACTGGATACCTTTAGTGAGCTCAGCGAACCATTGTGGAGCCTGGACTGGGTTATCTGGCCTGAAGCGGCCATTCCATACCCCTATCATCAAGCAGCACCGCTACTCGACCAGATTCACGAATACAGTAAAACACAGGGCACGGTTTTCATTACGGGTATTATTTACGATGACTACAGCGCCTATAAATACTACAACGCGATTATTGCTCGTGGTTCAGGTAGCGGCGAATACTTCAAACAACGCCTTGTGCCCTTTGGCGAATATGTACCTTTTGAAGAACAGCTCAGGGGAATCATTAGCTTTTTCAACCTTCCCACGTCCATCATTCATAGGGGGCCTTTCAGCAAAGCGGGCTTAAATGCGAATGGCGTACTCATTGCTGCCGCCATTTGTTATGAGATTGTCTACCCCGACTTAATTGCCGAAATTGCACGCGATAAGGACATTATTCTTACCATCAGCAACGATGCATGGTTCGGGTACTCCAATGGCCCACTGCAACACTTTGAAATGGCACGGATGCGCGCCATTGAAACTGGCCGCTATGTTATTCGAGCAACCAACAACGGCATTAGCGGCTTTATCGCCCCCTCAGGCGATGTCATAAAACACGGGGGCCGATTCACTCGCGAAGCCATCACCGGCGAAGTTAGCCGAATGGACGGAACAACGCCCTACATGGTCTGGCGTTCTTGGCCAATGGTGCTTATTGGCTTTTTTATTATTTTTTGTTGCGTTGTTCATCAACGTTATAACAATTTAAGGAATTAATTAACCAACTATCGGATAATTAGTCCCTTAACAAAGCCTTATTAGCACCGGCGCACCTCTTAGCTATACTCCGGAAAGGGATTATTTTGGAGTTCGTGCGTGAAAATTTTTAGCGGTATATCGGTACGGTTGAAGATATATTTTATCGCCATCGTGAGCATTATTGGTTTTGGCGGATATCTCGCGTTTAACGTGTGGATCAACACCCAAAATACCGATTTACTGACCAACGTTCGAGACACCTACTTCCCCATTCTAGAAAAATCAACCTCCAACGGTGTTCGCCTCGAACGCATGTCCGAACTCTTCAGTACCGTCGCACTCACCGGTGAACTTGAACATTTAACATCTGCCGAAACAACCGCAGACACCATGCGCGCCGACTTTAACGAGATCCTAGCGTTAGAACCCATTAAAAAGAAAAGCATATCCGACATTCAAAAAAACTTTGAAAATTACTTTAATGCTGCAAAAGCCATTGCGGAGGAGATGGCAACTGGCGAAGTCGATTACAGCACCATCGGCGCACGCACCAAGAATAAAGAAGCGCAGCTAGAACTGTTAGAAACACAACTGGAAACCTTCCGCTCTTATTCACATAGCAACTTCTCAGGCAACATTAATAAAGCTAACCATAATTCAGAGCTAATGCTAACGTCAGGCTTTGTCATTTGGGTGTCTAGCATTTTGATACTAACGCTCACCGTCTACACTATTGCTCGAATTATTGTCGGCAGCATCATTAGCGTTTCGAAATCACTGCATCACATTGCACAAAGCGGAGGTATCGCACAAAACATTCCCGTAACCTCAAGTGATGAAATTGGGCGGCTAACCCAAAGTTTTAACGAACTTATGGATAAGCTGCGTGAGCGAACCAATGACTTGATGAGCATGATGCAGAACATGCATCAAGGCCTGCTCATCATTACTAAACACGAAACCATTCATAAAGAATATTCGAGTTTTATTGAGGAAATATTTTCAACCAAAAACGTTGCCGAACAACCCTATAGCGAATTACTCTTTAGTAAAGCCAACATTGGCAGCGACCAGAGGGACCAAATTAATACGGCCGTATCTAGCCTATTAGGCGCTGATGAGATGATGTTTGGCTTCAATGAACAGCTATTGATCAAAGAATACGTCATTCAACAAGAAGGCCTGCAAGCACAAATCATTGAACTTGACTGGGACCCAATTATTACCGACGGTACAATTAACAAGATAATGGTCACAGTACGCGATGTCACAGAGCTAAGAGCCATGCAGGCAGAAGCCGAAGAACAAAAAAGAGAACTCGAAATAGTCGGGAAAGTCATTCGCCTTCCCCCCGCAAAATTTGCGAGTTTTATGAATAACACTCAATCGCTACTCGAAAAGAACGAAAACATCATAAAAGCGACCAGTAAAAAAGATGCTGCCGCTATTGCCAAGCTTTTCGTCAATATGCACACCATCAAATGCAATTCTCGTACCTACCAATTTGCAGCGATTACCGACGTAGTACATGAGGCAGAAACCACTTACGACCAGCTACGCAAAGACCCCACCCACACCTGGGATCAGCAACAACTATTAAATGAGCTCGCCTCAGTGCGCAAAGCCGTAGATTTCTATCAGCAAATACGCAATGAGAAACTGGCCGCAAACAACACGAATGAGCTCCCAGAAGACAGTATTGTACTCAGCCAACAAGACTATCAAACACTGCTCCAACAGTCCGACAACAACGATATTTCGTCAGTCGCACACTTACTGAAGAAACTCGATACGATCACGATGGAAGATGCACTAAGCGATCTCCTTAATTCGCTACCCTCCGTTGCTGCACAACTCGACAAACCAGCGCCAAAACTCGATATGCAATTACGTGGCCTCTTTTTGCACCGCGGCCACAAAGAGCTTATCAACAATGTTTTTACTCATTTATTTCGCAATGCGATTGATCACGGTATTGAGCCTCCAGATGAACGCTTAACCAACCAAAAACCAACGGCAGGAACCATACATTTACATATCGAGCAGCAAACCGAAAATAATACCCTATGGTTTTGGGACGATGGACGGGGATTAAACCTCAAGCGACTCAGAGAAAAAGCCATCGCCGCAGGACATCGGGACAAAACTACTATCGACTCTGCAGCTGAAATTGCTAACTGCTTATTTATGTCTGGCGTATCAACGGCTGAACAAGTCACGGCCATATCAGGGCGAGGCGCCGGAATGGACGCGGTGAAAACTTACTTACAGGATGCTGGTTGCGACATAGAAATTATCTTGCACGATAACGCTCTACCGACTGACGACTTCGCACCCTTTAAGCTGAAAGTCATTTTAGCGTCACAGCTGTGTGAAACAGAAGCCGATAGAGTGGCCTAACCCTCTGAAATTGAAGACGCCTTTGCCAGAAGCATAGCGAAGACTAGACAAATAAATCATTTACGAGAAACAGAAACTCACTCAAAGGGGTGAATAAGGAGCGAGGAAACAATATCTCACCCTATCATTACTTGATTTCGGCATCTTTACCATTCGCCAAAAGGGATAAGCGACCACTGCCTGCCCCCTTAAAATCTCGCTAATAACATAATAATTGCCTACCGCCAATGTACCATCAGACATAGACTTTACGCGTGTTAACTCAGTACAATGGCACACTATTTCATTTTCAAGCACATGACGAGCTATGACAAACTCAAACATTGATGACCTTAATCTTGTTTCTCAAGAAATTCTAATTTCTCCTGAAGAACTGAAAGCAGAACTCCCTTTGACCGAGCGCGCCGAAAGCGTGGTCACCAAGGGTCGAGCCACTGTTCGCAACATCCTTGACCGCCAAGATAATCGCTTAATGGTTATCGTTGGACCATGCTCTATCCATGACACCAAAGCTGCCATGGATTACGCGCATCGCCTGAAAGTACTTGCCGATAAAGTATCCGATACACTCGTTATCATCATGCGCGTGTATTTCGAAAAGCCCCGTACCACTACGGGCTGGAAAGGCTTGATCAACGACCCCTACATCAACGACTCCTTCAAGATTGAAGATGGTCTGCATGTCGGCCGCAAACTGCTGCTAGATATCGCCGAGCTAGGCCTGCCTACCGCCACCGAGGCGCTTGATCCTATATCACCCCAATACCTCCAAGACTTAATCTCTTGGTCCGCCATTGGTGCGCGTACTACCGAGTCTCAAACCCACCGTGAAATGGCCAGTGGCCTATCTTCACCTGTTGGTTTCAAAAACGGTACCGACGGTGGATTAACCGTTGCTATTAATGCGCTCCAATCCGTCAGCAGCCCTCACCGCTTCTTAGGGATTAATGGCAACGGGCAAGTCTCCATTATCCACACGCGAGGCAACCCCTACGGGCACGTTGTACTTCGCGGCGGCAATGGCAAGCCAAACTACGACTCAGTCAGTGTAGCTCTTTGTGAGAAGGCCTTAGCCGAAGCCAAAGTCCCCACCAATATTATGGTCGACTGCAGCCACGCCAACTCAAACAAGAATCACGAGCTTCAAACACTTGTTGTCGAAAATGTGACCAATCAAATCCTTGAGGGCAACTCGTCTATCATGGGTATTATGGTTGAGAGCCACATTAACGCAGGCAACCAGAAGATCCCCGCCAATTTAGACGACTTGGAATATGGTATATCCATAACCGATGCTTGCATCGACTGGGAAACCACTGAAGACGTTTTACTGAATATGCACGAACAACTGAAAACAGCGCTACCCAAACGCGGCTAACGCCCTGTTGAAGATCCAAAAGGCGGCATAGGCCGCCTTTTTTTCGCCCCGAATAAGCATTAGGGGCGAAGCAATAATAGTTTGTCAATTAGACGAGGGCGCCCGCTGTCTCAACAAGGCGCTCAAAGGGACGCATGCCGGGGCATGTAACGCTTTGAGCAACGCTGTTGAGGGAGTGGGAGGCAAGTATTATTGGATAAAGTATTTCTTCCTCGGCCCTTACCACAAGGCTATGCCCAGCAAAACAACCCGTAAGCCCTGTTATCGCATTTAACAATAAGCAGCCAAGCCTCTATTACCACTTATCAGGTAATTTTTGGCGTACATCAAACCAATGGTTTAAAAGACACCATTTTTGCGTACTCTTTCTCAGAAGGGCTTGCAAAGTGACCTAGATACAATTCTGTAGAGGTGTACACTTAAGGTGTTACCACTACAAAATAATAAAAACTAGGTAACGGTGATACGCCACCACAATAACAAAAGAGGTTCATGCAATGACGTCACATCACTCAACCGAAACTTCTGCATACTCTAGCTCACAAAATACTGCGCTCAGCAAAAGCACAGCAAACCATGAAGTCATGACTGAGCTACATGATGAACTAAAAAATCCACTCAGCTTCTGGCAAGAAATTCGAATAACGCCCATGTCCGGCACAGACTACGTTTTCATCCCTAATTTTGTCTACCAAGCCTTTGGTGGCAATTACTCTGTGGCGCGCTTTGTCACAGAACTTAGCGCGGCCTTTGATATAGAGCCTAGCCGCCTTCAATTAATTGCTAGCAACGACAAACCCAACGAAGAGTGGCAGTACGGTAAAACTATTGTGGAATGGAGTGCAGGCACCATTAGCCACAGTCACTTAGAAACCATCCCCCAGCAATCCAAATATCATGATTTTATTGAATCAATGTTTCAGTACAGCTCTGCACTCGTAACCCAGCTTGAGCACTAGGGTCGAGGAAAAAATACTTTATCCAATAATACTTGTTTCCTGTCTCCTCAACTGCGTTGCTCAAAGCGTTACATGCCCCGGCATGCGCCTCTTCGAGCGCCTTGCTGAGAACACAGGCTCCCTCGTCTAATTGGACAAACTATTATTGCCTCGCCCCCTAAGATAAGGGACAAGAAAACAATATTTCATCCACTAATACTTGATATCGACTTCCTTACCTTCGTTACTCAAAGTGTTGCATGCCCAGGCATGCGCCCCTTTATGCGCCTCGATAAGAAAGCCGATTTCTTCGCCTAATTGGATAAACTATTATTGCCTCGCCCCTAATTACTCACTAAAGTTCGGTGACTTGCCGGACTTGCTCCAACTGCTCACACATCATCGCGGCGCCCTCCAATATACGCTGTGTATGGCGCTGAATAATGTCGGGGGGAATGAAGAACAAATTCCCTTTTTTGACAGCTGATAAGCTAGGCCATTCTTTCCAATTGTCGAGCCAGTCCGGCCTCGCCTCCCCCATACCGCTTGCTATAATCACTTTCGGGTCGCGGTAGAAAACAGATTCCAAACTGATTTTTGGCGCTAAGGTTACCGCATCGCCAAAAGCATTTTTCCCACCACACAAACGAATTACATC
>NZ_CEXWTU010000136.1:0-13274 GCF_982758155.1 Marinagarivorans sp.
AAAGGCGAATTGATTATTTTCTGGGCATTCAAGCGTCAGGAACGCTTGCATAGCGTCCAAGGATGGCTTGAGCGGCCCAGAAAATGATCAGTTTGCCGGCCTATTTGTGCATGGCCAAATAGTTACTAAATTATTACCTCGCGCCTAAATCATTTTCAGCCTTTAAATTTTTTTTCAGTCGGACACCCTATGGATATCGCCGTTTTCAATCAATTTGACCAAGCCAAAATTCTTGTCGTGGGCGACATCATGCTCGATCGCTATCTGGTCGGCGATTCGCAGCGTATATCGCCGGAAGCACCGGTTCCTGTTGTCAAAATCAACAAGCAAGAAGACAAGCTCGGCGGCGCTGCAAATGTAGCGCGCAATATCCGCCACCTTGACGCACAGGTTGGATTGCTAGGTGTTGTGGGGGACGATGAAAACGGCGCTCGCATCCAAAGCCAACTTTCAGACGAGGGTATAAACGCTCACCTGATTAAAAGCAATAAGCCCACAATTACCAAACTCCGCGTTATTAGCCGTAAACAACAGGTCGTACGCTTAGACTTTGAAACCCCTTTTACCCTAGAAGACACCCAAGAATTACCTCAACTCCTTGAGAAACTCTTGCCGCTATACGATTTAGTCATTTTTTCTGATTACAACAAAGGCTCACTAAATCAAATAAGCGACCTTATTAAACGGGCTAAAAGTGCAGGAAAAATCGTATTGGTGGACCCCAAGCAGTCCGATCTAAAAGCCTACGCCGGTGCCGACTTGATCACTCCCAATCTTGGTGAGTTTGTACTCGCCGGCGGCCAAATTGCGGACGAGAACAGCATTGTCGAAAGCGCTAGAAACTTACTAAAAGAAGCTAACATCAGCAGTATGCTTTTAACGCGCAGCGAGCAAGGTATGTCTGTTATCAGCGCCACAGAAAAAGTCGACTTCCCTGCCAAAGTCAGAGAGGTGAGCGATGTTACCGGTGCTGGCGATACCGTCATTGCGACCATGGCCGTGATGAAAGCTTTGAAGCAAAGTGATAGCGATGCCGCAGAAGTCGCCAATTTAGCAGCCGGGATTGTTGTTGCGAAACTTGGCGCCGAAGTTGTATCACCCGAAGAATTAGCCGCAGCGATTAACGAACAACTATTAACCCAAGGCACGCACTATCAATGCCCAGCAGAACAAGTTTTTCGGCATATAGCGCTCGCCAGACGTGCCGGCGAAAAAATCGTTTTCACCAATGGCTGCTTCGATATTTTACACGCTGGCCACATTAGTTATTTAGAAAAAGCAAAATCCCTCGGCCATAGATTAGTCGTAGGCTTAAACAGCGATAACAGTATTAGTCGATTAAAGGGCCCGTCACGCCCCATTAATGAACTTGCACATCGCGCAACCTTATTAACAGCATTAAAAGCGGTAGACTGGGTAATTGCTTTCGGTGACGATGGTGATACTCCCATCGATTTAATTAACACACTACAACCCGACGTACTCGTTAAAGGGGGCGATTACACCCTTGAGACTATCGTAGGCGCAAAAGAAACACTGGCTCGCGGCGGCGAAGTGAAAATCATTGAATTTGTAGATGGTTGCTCAACAACAAAAACAATAGAAAAAATCCGAAAAGGCGAGCCCTCATAATTAAAACAGCAGGCACAAGTGACGAAGAAACCCTATTTTATTTGAACTTCGCCTGACGGGATAAACAATTATCGCCAACCCATAAAAAAGGCCAGATTTCCTCTGGCCTTTTTTATGGGTTGCGCAGGACGTTAGCGATCCAAGACCTCACGAATATAAACGGTAACATCCTTGGCGCACTGTCCCTCACAAGCCTCTGGCGGACGCGGAGGCATGCGGTCTCGATTGTAAACATACAGTGTATCGCCTTCATCAAGCCCCACATTGTTGCGCTGCTGTGTGGACAAAGGAATTAACCGACTTCGCGAACCATCACTGCCGTGGCAGCCCGAACAAAAATTAATATACTGGTATTTACCCGCTGCAAGTTGCACTACTTTCTTTTCACTCTCGGTTAACGTCCGCTCAAGCTCTTTTAAATAGGCAATCACATCAGCAGTACACTGCCCAGAACATTGCTCAGCATAACCATCGGGGTACCCCTTAGGACCTAACGGCATACCCAAATCAATCATCGCAAATAAGTTCACACGAGAATACGCGTAATAAGTCATCAGCATGTATTCACCACCCTCGAGCTTGAGCGGAAATAGTGGCTCATCCTCTGTACCGCCGACACCTCTATCGCCGTGGCAGGTCGCACAATGTAATTGATACTCCACCTTTCCCGTAGCGGCATCACCAACCAGCACTGAATAATCTGAATGCTTGTCATAGAGCGGCCCCTTCACATAAGCTGCCACATTACGCGCACACTGATCAACGCAGCCCGTCACATAGTCTTTAGGCATTAATTCATCTATTAATTTATACAAAGAGTAACTTTGCCCATTATGGCTATAACTGTCTTTTACGGGAATAAGGCTAGAGCCGCCATCACCGCTCTCGCCAAAAGAGCCATGGCAAGTGATGCAAAGCTTTTGATATTCAATCGCCCCCCAATTTGGGTCCCCCGCTGCTGGTGATGCGCTATTTGAAATACGCACAACATTAACCACCTTTGTTTGCCCGCCCTTATTATCCAAGGCAATTAGCTCAAGCCTATGCTCACCAGCCTGCAAGTCTCGCAGCAATGGATTACCCGCCGCGCGCCACTCAAAGGGAGGGTTGCTGTCCGCCCCTACTAAGTCGCCATCAATCTCCAAGCTTACCTTTTCAATGGTCCCATCTGCATCAATCGCATTGGCCAACACATCAAGCGACGACCCCACAGGCAGGTGTAAATCATTAGCTGGTGCCATAAAGGAGACCACAGGAAAATCATTTTCCTCCAACACTTCAAAAGCAATTTCTTGAACCGCCGTGCCACCTCGATTATCTGTCGCGAGAGCTCTTAAAACGTAATTACCATCCGCCATATTCTGTAATTGCGGTAATACGCTAGAAGGCCAGACATAAGGCCCGGAGGTAAGCTGAGCAACCGGCTGATTGTTGAGTAATAGCAAGACGCTTTCAACGCGACCATCACTATCATCAGCCGCCACCGTCACATCCAACGAGCTAAGATACGGAAGAACGTCACCTTTAACAGGATAGATAAATGACAGCGTAGGGTTAATATTAGCGGCAGCGTTTACGACAATGGTATTGTCCGCACTGCTCAAAGCACCCAGAGCATCGGCAGCAACCAATCGAACAACATGGCTACCTGCATCTAAGCTATTCAACACCGCTGCAGGCCATCGAAACGGAGCCTCGGTAAGCGACGAAACCAGGAGATTGTCAATATACAAGGCAACCGATTCAAGATTCTCGTCAGCATCCGAAGCACTCGCTAGCACAGCTACCTGCCCCCGCCCCTGATCGAAAGTGTAGCCCTGTACCGGGAACTCAAAACTCACAAGCGGAGCTACATTACTAGGAGCAACACTAATAACAGCGGACGAACTGGTAGCCGAAAAACTGCTTACAGCCTCCGGCGACGAGGATAACGCAGTACCCGACAAGCTAGATGAAGATTCAGTGCCAACGCAGGCAGACAAAGATAAAAAAAGAGCCGGAACCAAAGCACGCACGCAAGTCTGAGTCAGCATAAATAAAACCTTTAAGGGTATTAATGTAGTGTGAGACATTATCGCCAGCCAGTAACGACGCGCAATAGCGAACAGGCAGGATAGACAGACCATTTCACCACACTGTTAAACAGCCCTCATTCTAAGCGGCAATAAGAACAAGCAGGCTTTATTTGTAAGTGGTCTGCAAAATTTTCAAGCGATCGTAAGCCGCCTTAACGGCCACAAAGGTATCGGTGTCACCGCCCTTATCGGGATGATGCTTTGCTGCCAACAGTCGATAGGCTTTCTGAATTTCAAGCCAAGTAGCATCAACAGGCACGCCCAATACACCGTAGGCCGTATCCGCGCGCTGATAAGCTTCGAATCGCACCCAAAAATCCGCAAGCAACCGACTCACACTCTCAGATGTGGCCTGTGACAGCGTTTGAATATCATCATAGAATTCTGCGATTAATTCATCGCTCGCGAGCATGACCTGCTTAGTGGTAACAGCCTCCACGGCATAAAAATGAAGATGCATAAGTTCAAAGCGAATCCCCCACCCCAACAAAAAAAAACGCTCTCTTAAACGATAAAACGATCGCCGCACGACAAAATGTTTTGCAAACAACCCCAACGTGGCAGGGGCATCTTTTAATGCTTCAAAAAACACCTGCGCCTCCAAATATTGAATTAATGAATACTCATCCAACGATGCATCTTCTGCCACCAAAAGATTATTAACATAGTCAAAAAGACACTCTTCAATCGCCTCAAAACACACATGAGCTAACCAACCTTTTAATGCTGGGTCGCAATTTACGCCACTTTGCTTATTCACGAGACGGCCCACTATTTGGCGACTGCGATTTAATTAAGGCTTTTAATTCGGCCAATTCCGTACGAATTATTTGCAACTGATCCAGTTCTTCATGATGTAAATCCTCGACTGTTTCATCTTTTTGTTTTTGCCGCTCCTCCTCAAGAACATTAACGACAATACCAATAATCATATTCAAAAAAGCAAAGGCCGTGAAAAATATAAACGACAAATAGAAAATCCAACTAAACGGATACTCCACTTGCGTTTCATACATCACATCGGTCCAGTCCTCAAAGGTCATTACACGGAAAAGTGTCAACATGCTAATCGCAATATCCCCCCAAAGATTTGGATTTATCCTCGCAAAAAAAGTACTACCCACCGCCGCATAGATGTAGAAAATAATAAACATCAGCAACATCACGTAACTTAGCTGCGGCAAAGCCTTAACTAAAGAGTTCAATAAAAGACGCAATTCAGGAATGATGGATATCATCCTAAGTACGCGAAAAATACGAATCAACCGCCCTACGATGGCTAATTCACTGTTATCGATAGGAATTAAGCTAACAGTAACAATCACTGCATCAAAAATATTCCACCCGCTTTTAAAGAAATTACGCTTTCTAGGCTCTGCCAAGAAACGAATGATAATTTCAACCAGAAAAATAATGGTTATCAACCAATCCAAAACAATCACAAGTTGATTAACAAAAGGCGGTATCGGGTAGGTTTTTACACCGATAACCAAAGCCGAAAACACAATAATAGCAATGACAAACCATTCGAAAACTTTATTATGACGAATCCGAAAAAATAGATTAGTACTTTCAGAGCCTTCAGGCTCCAACATTGGTGACATGCTTGACATAACAATCCGCAAACAAAAAGGTCAATAATGAAAAACCGCGTTAAGCAACTTAGCGCGGTTTTCGTTGAATTACTGCACTGCACTCGCTGCAAGCATTACAGCATTATTCCAGACGCCATACGGTACCCGCTTTTGAATCTTCAAGTACAACCCCTTGAGCTAACAAGGTGTCTCGAATTTCGTCCGACCTAGCCCAGTTTTTAGCCGCTCTGGCCGCTAACCTTTCTTCCACTAAAGCATCTATTTCCTGCGCATCAACCCCGGATTTAGCCGTAGATTTAAACCACTCCTCAGGATCTTGCTGCAGAATACCCATTAAATTGGCAACAGCCAGAAGTTCACCCTTAAGTGCCGGCAGTTCATCCGCTTGCGCCTTATTAATACGCTTAGCCAACTGATGTAATTCACTGATCGCCTGCGGCGTATTAATATCATCTAAAAGGGCTTCATAAGCAGCACTTTCAACCAACGTTACGGCCGATTCTTCTACGCCATCAATCTTGCGAAGCGCACCGTAAATACCATCAAGACTGGCAGCGGATTGATCCAAAAGACTCACGGAAAAATCTAATTCGCTACGATATTGTGCGGACAACAACGCGAATCGAATCACCTCACCTTTATAGGAGCCGAGTAAATCTCTAACAGTCTTGAAATTGCCTAAGCTTTTAGACATTTTCTCGCCGTCAATATTGACGTAACCATTATGCATCCAGTATTTAACATACTGCTCGCCGCCATGAGCACATTCGCTCTGCGCCAATTCATTTTCATGATGCGGAAAAATTAAATCGCGGCCACCACCATGGACATCAATCGTATTACCCAAGTGTTTTTCAATCATGGCTGAGCACTCTAAATGCCATCCCGGACGCCCTCTTCCCCACGGACTATCCCAGCCCGGCTCGACATCAGCAGAAGGCTTCCACAATACAAAGTCACCCGCATATTTTTTATAACTAGCGACTTCAACACGCGCACCATCAAGCATGGCATCAATACTTTGGCCGCTAAGTTTGCCGTAGTCGGGCATCGATTTAACATCAAATAAAACATGCCCTTGCGCCTCATAAGCATGGCCTTTTTCAACAAGCCCGGCGACCATTGCCACCATGTCGGTGAAATGGTGCGTGGCATAGGGAACAATTGTAGGCTGTAAGTTATTTAGCGCGGCCATGTCGGCTTCGAACTCCCGAGCGAAACGCCCGGAAAGCGCTTCGATAGTTTCACCACTATCATTAGCCGTTTTCATTATTTTATCGTCAATATCAGTAATGTTTCGGGCGTATCTCACTTTAGGATAAAGGCTTTGCAATACACGAAATAAAGTATCAAACACAACGACCGGGCGCGCGTTACCAATATGCACCAAATTGTACACAGTCGGGCCGCAGACATACATGCGGACATCATTGGCATCTACAGGGGCAAAGGGTTCTTTACTTCTTTTTTGGGTGTTGTAAACAACTAAACTCATAATAGATCTCAATTCGTTATTAATGCAGGCAAGCGTTAATTGCCGCCATTCCAGCTATCGCGCAAACTAATAGTCCGGTTAAACACTAACGTTTCAGCATGACTATCGCGGCAAAAATAACCTTCACGCTCAAACTGATAAGCGGCTTCAGAAGTGGCTTCAAGCAATCCTTTTTCACCAACGCAATGCGGTAAAACCGTTAAACTTTCCGGATTGATCGAATCTAAAAAGTTTTTATCACCCGAATCTGGTGCCGGATCATTAAACAACCGGTCATAAACACGCACTTCAAATACCGCGTGGTCATGGGCGGCCACCCACTGAATAACACCCTTCGCTTTTATGCCATCTTCAGGGTCGTTGCCCACAGTATTTTCAATAAAACGTGCTTCTACCGCCACTATTTCGCCAGCTTCGTTTTTAATGGCCTTGTCCGCTTCAATAATATAAGCACTGCGCAAACGCACACGTTTACCAATCACTAAACGCTTATATTTTTTATTGGCTTCTTCTCTGAAATCTTCTTCATCAATAAATAGTTCACGGCCAAACGGCAGTACACGCGCAGGCAAGTCATCTCGCTGCGGATGGCCTGGGGCATTTAATAACTCAGTTTTATCTTCGGGGTAATTGGTTAAAATCACCTTCAAAGGTTTAAGCACGCACATAGCGCGCGGCGCATTTTTATCAAGGTCATCGCGAATAGCATGTTCAAGCATAGCCACATCAACAACGCCATCACCTTTACTCACACCAATCATTTCACAAAACTTGCGCAATGATCCCGGCGTATAGCCACGACGACGATAGCCTGCAATAGTGGGCATGCGCGGATCATCCCAGCCATCTACGCGACCCTCGTCAACCAACTGCTTTAACTTACGCTTGCTGGTGACCGTATAATTGAGGTTAAGGCGGCCAAACTCGTATTGTTTGGGCCGGTTAGGTACAGGTAAATGCTCAAGTAACCACTCATACAACGGCCGATGATCGGCAAACTCCAGCGTACAGATAGAATGCGTAACGCCCTCAATGGCATCTTCTTGACCATGAGCAAAATCGTAATTTGGATAAATACACCACTTGTCGCCGGTTTGATGATGCGACTGTTTACGAATACGGTACAAAATCGGGTCACGCATATTGATATTGCCATTGGACATATCAATTTTTGCACGCAGCACGCAAGCACCTTCATCAAAGTCGCCCGCTTTCATTTTTTCAAATAAGGCCAAGCTTTCTTCTATAGCGCGCTCACGATAAGGGGAATTTTTACCCGGCTGCTTTAATGTGCCACGATACTCACGAGCCTCATCGGGAGAAAGATCACACACATAAGCATGCCCCGCCTGTATTAGATGAACAGCCCACTCATATAATGTATCGAAATAGCTGGAGGCATAGCGCACGTCACCGGCCCATGAGAAGCCCAACCAAGAGACATCCTCTTTTATAGCATCGATATATTGCTGCTCTTCTTTTGCGGGATTGGTGTCATCAAAGCGTAAGTTGCACTCGCCACCAAATTCTTCGGCGAGGCCAAAATTCAAACAAATTGCTTTAGCATGACCTATGTGTAAATAACCATTAGGCTCCGGTGGAAAGCGCGTTACAACCTTGGCATGCTTGCCAGTATCGAGGTCGGCTTTAACGAGTTGCTGGAGAAAATTCATAGGTTTAACGGTATCAGTCATATCTAGCCTGTATAAATACGGTAATAAACAGCCCGCAAGGTTCCGGTTTGCAAGCAAAACGCGTATTATAGCGACCCTTTTGACGTAAGCCAGCTAAATGGTTATCTAGCGATGCCACACTCTGGATCTATAGCATTCTCTCGGACAGGAGCAAGAGATGATTACACTGCACACCAACTACGGTGATATTGAGCTTGAGCTCGACTTTGAAAAAGCACCAAAATCAGCGGCTAACTTCAAGCAATATGCCGAAGACGGCTTTTACGATGGCACAATCTTCCACCGAATCATTAATAACTTTATGATTCAAGGCGGCGGATTCAATGAAGACATGTCGCAAAAAGAGACGCGCGACACCATTGAAAACGAAGCTGACAACGGCTTGAAAAACGACACAGGCACCATTGCAATGGCCCGCACCGCGGACCCGCACAGTGCAACTGCGCAATTTTTCGTCAACGTAGCCGACAACGACTTCCTTAACCACTCAAGCAAAACATCGCAAGGCTGGGGCTATGCCGTATTCGGTAAAGTCGCTAAAGGAATGGATATCATTGAAAAGCTAAAAACCGTAAAAACAGGAAGTGCTGGGCCTCATCAAGATGTGCCTGTAGAAGCAGTTCTTATTGAAAGAGTTACCGTCGCGTAATCATGGCTACTTATTTTATTTCTGATTTACATCTCAGCCCCGAGCGCCCCGAAATCACTGCGGCGCTTGAAGGTTTTCTAGCCAACCAAGCCAGCGATGCTACCGCCCTGTATATTTTAGGCGATTTTTTTGATGCTTGGGTCGGCGATGACGACCATTGCGACTTCGCCACCCATATCAAAAATCTGCTAATCGCACAAAGTAAGCGTGGAGTTAAGGTCTTTTTTATTCGTGGCAACCGAGACTTTATGATTGGTGAAGCTTTGGCTAACGCCTGTGGATTTACCTTGCTTGAAGACGAAACCGTTGTTGAGCTTTACGGCAAACGCGTATTGCTTATGCATGGCGATACTCTCTGCACCGCAGACGTGGAATACCAACAGTTCCGAAAAATGGTTCGCAACCCTGTATGGCAACAACAAGTGCTGGCCCTACCCATCAACCAACGTCGCGCCATGGCGGCCGATTTGCGCAGTAAGAGCAAGTCAATGAACGCCATGAAAGCGGAAGACATCATGGATGTCACACCTGATGAAGTAGTCACTATAATGGATGAATACCGCGTAAAAGTATTAATCCACGGTCACACTCATCGCCCTGCACATCATCAATTTGATGAGAAAGGGAAAAACCATAGTCGCTGGGTACTGGGTGACTGGCACTCAAATGCACGCTATCTGCGCGCAGATGAGGAAACACTAGAACTTAAAGAGCTCGACATTTCTTAGCTAAGCAAAGAAAAAGCGCCGCAGCATTGGGCGCCTTACCGAAACGGGGCGCAAGCCCCGTTTTTTACGTCTACACCTAGCTGGCTACGTTAACCGCATGTATTTTGACGTCCTCATTGTGACGAGGATCTTCAACAAGAGGCTCAGAACGATCGATATTCAAATTCACAAAATCAAATATGGT
The DNA here is from genome assembly GCF_982758155.1 of Marinagarivorans sp. Classification (NCBI taxonomy): domain Bacteria; kingdom Pseudomonadati; phylum Pseudomonadota; class Gammaproteobacteria; order Cellvibrionales; family Cellvibrionaceae; genus Marinagarivorans; species Marinagarivorans sp. The sequence goes on from NZ_CEXWTU010000136.1 coordinate 10,053, forward strand.
TTTGTCCGCCAACTGCGAAGGCGAAATTTGCTGCAGTGCTGTAAATATCGTTTCCACCCGCCCAGGGAAATCCTCATCCCACCCTTGCAACATGGCTTTTACATTCTGCCTTTGCAAGTTTTCCTGCGAGCCGCAAAGGCTGCAAGGGATAATAGGAAAGCCTCGCTCATCCGCATACTGCTGAATATCCGACTCCCGACAATAAGCTAGCGGGCGAATCACTATATTCCGGCCATCATCAGCACGTAATTTAGGAGGCATCGCCTTCAACCGCCCCCCATGAAATAAATTTAAAAACAGCGTTTCTACGATATCGTCTTTATGGTGGCCTAATGCAATTTTAGTGGCGCCAATCCGCTCAGCAAAGCCATACAAAGTTCCACGCCTTAAGCGTGAGCACAGGCCACAAGTGGTCTTCCCTTCGGGTATAACAGACTTCACCACACTATAGGTATCTTTCTCGATGATATGGTATTCAATCCCGAGTTTATCGAGATAAGCCGGCAATATATGCTCAGGAAATCCGGGCTGCTTTTGATCCATGTTAACCGCCACAACATCGAAATTGATGGGTGCGACCTTTTTCAGCGCTAGCAACATATCCAGCATTGCGTATGAATCTTTACCGCCAGACAAACAGGCCATCACTCGATCGCCCTCTTCGATCATATTGTAATCAATGATCGCTGAGCCAGTTAACCGCCGAAGGCGCTTTTGTAGCTTGTTAAACCCATAACGAGTCTTATTTTCAGGTGATTGAACAGTCGACAACCTAATAACTCCACACAAAAGTCGCCATTGTACGACTATTGACCACAACCGCAATCCATAGAACCAGGCCCAATCGACGATCACAATCAAAAAAACAATCGTGGTAGGCTCGATTGTTGCTAAAACCCCGATATACATAGGTATTTAGTCAATATTTTAACGAGGTTTACGCCATGAGCTTTGCATCCCTACTTCAATGGTTTCCTAGCACAAACAGCAACGAAATCCTTCAAAACACCGCAAAAGTTAGCCCGCAGCAGTGGCGACTTCTTGCCGATGCAAAGCACAAAAGATTGCCGCTTATCCTTTACTCAACCCCTGCCTGCTTAGGGCAAGGCTACCAATCCTTAGTTTTGAAAACTGACCAAAAAACACAAACCTGCTTTATTGACATGCCATTTCCAGCACTACCAAGCGACCACCTTTCACTCCCTAAACGCATTTATGCGACACTGAAATACCCAGGCACTTATCAGCACTGGCAAATTGAAGGCAAAATCATTGAGCGCGCGCAAGCCGGTGACGGCCCTTATTTCAAGCTGCACGTTGAAGCAATGCGCTTCTGCAAAGATAGGAGACTCGAAACACGCTTCAGCTTTAGCGATAAGAGCACTGAAGTCAGCTGCAGCCCGCCCATGGAACCCCCCATTTACGGAAACCTAGACAATATTAGTCTGGGTGGAATTTGCTTTAACGCCAGAGGTAACCTACAGCAAAGCGACGCCTTTTACCTCGCTAATCAAAGTCGAAAAACTACCATCCCAACAAGTATTGAACTCAACAATGACGACAAGCTTACGGCTGAATTGGAAATCTTATCCCTCCAAGTCATCAAAAAACCCTACCTCCACACAAAAGTAAGAGCCCGCTTTAAAAGCTTAACGCCAAGCCAACAACACATTCTGGCCGCCTTAACCGAAAAATTAGCGGAAATAGCTTAAGCAAACCCCTTACACATTGCGCCCAAGCCAATGAGACTGCTACTCTCTCGTCTTTTGGCTTACCCCTACCTTACTTATGTCTCCCGAAGAAATACTCACGCTAGACCGAAAAACACTTTGGCACCCTTATAGCGGCACAAGCCATAAGAATCCGTTATTTGCGGTAAAATCTGCCAGTGGATGCCTACTGAAACTCGCCGACGGAAGAGAGCTTATCGACGGCATGTCATCTTGGTGGAGCACCATTCATGGCTACAACCACCCCGCCCTGAACAAAGCTATCACTCAACAACTGGATGATATGGCACACGTCATGTTCGGCGGCCTTACACACGAACCCGCGGTCACGCTTGCACAGAAGCTCATCGCATTAACACCAAAAGACCTAGACCGTGTTTTCTTAGCAGACTCAGGCTCCGTCAGTGTCGAAGTCGCACTAAAAATGGCAAAGCAATATTGGATCGCCAAACAACTACCCAACAAACAAAAGATGATTGCCTTTGCCAATGCCTATCATGGCGACACCTTTGGCGCCATGAGCGTTTGCGACCCAAACAATGGTATGCATAAACTATTTGCCGGCTGCGCAGAAAATACACACTTCTGCCCCGCCCCTACCCCCACATTCGGCCAGGACTGCCTACCCGAAGACACCTCCGCATTAAAGTACAAACTGCAGCGATATGCTCACGAAACAGCCGCCGTTATTATTGAACCCATCGTTCAAGGCGCGGGCGGAATGCACATTTATTCAGCCAATTTTTTGACTGAAGTTCACAAACTTTGCCAACAGTATGATGTTTTGTTAATTGCTGACGAAATCGCAACGGGCTTTGGTAGAACCGGAAAATTGTTCGCCTGCGAACATGCGGGTATTTCTCCAGATATTTTATGTCTAGGGAAAGCCCTAACTGGCGGCTACATGACACTTGCAGCCACACTCTGCAGCGAGGATATTGCAAACACAATCAGTCAAAGCGAAGCCGGAGCACTAATGCATGGCCCAACATTTATGGGCAACCCACTGGCTTGCGCGGTCGCAAATGCAAGCATTGCACTTCTACAAGAAAACAAATGGCAAGAGCAAGTTGAAACAATAGAAACAGCGCTAAGGCAAGGCCTACAAGAAGCAATCAACATTGAGGGCGTTAAAAACGTCCGTGTCTTAGGGGCTATTGGCGTAATTGAACTGGAAGAAGCTGTCGACATGGCGAGCATTCAGCCCTACATCGTTAGCCAAGGCATTTGGCTGCGTCCCTTCGGACGATTACTTTATACAATGCCACCCTACTCAATTTCATCGTTCGAGCTGAATCACCTCTGTACCGCGATGAAGAATATTTGCAGGTACCACTCAAAAACACTTAAGGGATGAGGAAACAATATTTCATCCACTAATGCTTGATCTCGACCTCCTTACCTTCGTTACCCAAAGCGTTACATGCCCCGGCATGTGCCCCTTCGAGCGCCTTGCTGAGAAAGCAGGAGCCCTCGTCTAATTGGACAAACT
>NZ_CEXWTU010000137.1:0-13144 GCF_982758155.1 Marinagarivorans sp.
GAAGGCGCCTGTTTTCTCAGCAAGGCGCTCGAAGGGGCGCATGCCGGGGCCTATATGGATATAGGTCATTAGGGTAACGCATGGAGCAGTTACCGAGGCATGTAACGCTTTGGGCAACGCAGTTGAGGAAGTAGGAGGCAAGTATTATTGGGTAAAGTATTTTTTCCTCGGCGCTTAAGTTAATAGCATTGATGGGGAAGCGGGTTCTTTGAGTAACGCACCGGGGCTGGAAGCTCATTATTAGGTACTACTGGAGAATATTGTCGGGGAGCGGTTATTTGGGGATGTAACGCTTTGAGAAACTAAGATGAAGACGTTGAAAACAAGCATTATTGGATAATGCTTTTTTCCTTGTTCCTCGTCCCTAAGGAAGGAGGGCTATTGAAAGAGGGGTTACTTACCGATACAGAAGCTACTAAAGATGCGCCCTAGTAGTTCATCGGGGGTAAAGCGGCCTGTAATTTCGCTAAGGTGATCTTGCGCTAGACGAAGGTCTTCAGCAAGAAGCTCACCTGCGGCGTGGTGGTGTAACTGAAAGGCGCCATTCTCAAGGTATTGCTGTGCTTGTTTGAGTGCATCAATATGGCGACGTCGGGCGCTAAAGCCACCTTCGGTTGTACCTTGGAAGCCCATAATGCTTTTGAGATTTTCCTTCAAATCAAGAATACCGTCTCCAGTCTTAGCGGATAACCAAATACCCTGTGCTGGATCTTGAGGAATATCGTTTATTTGGTCGCTTTTGTTGTAGATGACAGTCAGTTTTTTTCTATAGTCGGTGTTGTTAAAGAACTCTGGCCAGTGAGCTTTGGTGTTGCGCTGTTCGCTATCGGTAGCATCGATTAATAGAATGATACGGTCGGCTTTATCGATTTCTTCCCAGGCGCGACTAATCCCCATCTTTTCGACAATATCATCGCTATCACGTAAACCTGCCGTATCGGTAATGTGTAAAGGCATTCCGTCAATGTGGATGTGTTCACGGAGTACATCGCGCGTTGTACCGGCAATATCTGTAACAATTGCGATATCTCTTTCGGCAAGGCGATTAAGTAAGCTCGATTTACCGGCGTTAGGCCGGCCGGCGATAACGACTTTCATTCCTTCACGTAAAATGACGCCTTGCTCTGCTTTATAAAGAACGCCTTGTAGCGTTAGCGCTATTTTGTCGAGTTGCTGGGTGACGTGTCCATCGGTGAGGAAGTCTATTTCTTCTTCTGGAAAATCGATTGCGGCCTCGACATATAACCGAAGCGCAATTAATTCTTCGACCAAGGTATTGATCGCAAGCGAGAACTCGCCTTGTAATGAATTGACGGCTTGTTTGGCAGCAGCCCTGGAACTTGCATCTATAAGGTCGGCTATGGCTTCGGCTTGGGCTAAATCGAGTTTGTCGTTTAAGAATGCGCGCTCGCTAAATTCACCGGGCCTGGCTAGTCGCCCGCCTTGTTCGGTTATTTGTTCTAGCAGCATATCTAAAATGATAGGCCCACCATGGCCTTGAAGCTCTACAACATCTTCACCGGTAAAAGAATTCGGGGCTTTAAAGAAAATTGCGATGCCGTGATCGATGGCTTGTTGATTAGCGTCGAGAAAGGGTAGGTAGTGTGCGTGGCGAGGTTTAAGTGTACTTGCGGTAATTGCCTGCCCAATAGCGAGTGCTTTGGGGCCGGAGATACGAACAACACCAACGCCGCCGCGGCCTGGTGCAGTAGCGACAGCGGTGATGGTGTCATTCATAAAGAGTCCTTCATGTTATTAATTACTTGTAACTATTCAGCAGTGTACAAATAGGCCGGCAAACTGATCCTTTTTTGGGCCGCTCAAGCCATCCTTGGGCGCTATGCAAGCGTTCCTGACGCTTGAATACCCAAAAAATAATCAATTCGCCTTTTGGGTGAGTATTATTTCGAGCCCACCTGAATAGTTACAATTACTTTTGGTTTTCAATTTGTTTGGTAATTACGTATTGCTGGATAATAGACAATGTATTGTTAACAACCCAGTAAACGACGAGACCCGCAGGGAAGAACATAAATAAACCGGTAAAAAATACAGGCATCCATTGCATTAATTTAGCTTGCATCGGGTCTGGAGGTGTTGGGTTTAAACTCTGTTGAATCCACATGGTTAAGCCCATGACTAAAGGTAAAACAAAGAAGGGATCTTTTACGCTAAGGTCGTGAAGCCATAAAAATGAAGCGTGGCGAAGTTCAACACTTTCCATTAGTGCCCAGTATAAAGCGATAAATACAGGCATTTGTAACAGCATGGGTAAACAACCGGCGACGGGGTTTACCTTTTCTGTTTTATAAAGCTTCATTAATTCTTGCGACATACGCTGGCGGTCTTCACCGTAGGTATCTTTAAGTGCTTGCATTTTTGGCTGCACTTTACGCATTTTAGCCATGCTGCGATAACTGATTGCAGATGGGTAGAAAAACAACACCTTAATTAAAAAGGTGAGAATTATAATTGCGATACCCCAGTTACCCACAATGCCATGAATAAAATCTAAGCCTGCGAAAAGTGGTTTAGCTATCATCCATAAAAAGCCGTAATCTACGGTGAGCTCTAAATGCGGTGCAATTTTTTCTAGCTCGCTCACATCTTTAGGGCCAGCATAAAATTGAGCGTTAATGGCTTCAGTTTGTCCTGCTGCGACAACAGTTGGTTCGCTTGCAAAGCTAAAAAAGTACATGTCGCTATTTTTAGCTTTACGTAATGTATAGGTGTTTTGTGTGTTGCTATCAGGAATCCAAGCGCTCATAAAATAATGTTGAATCATTGCGATCCAGCCACCTTGTTTGGTGTGCTTAAAGGATTGGTCTGCAATATCATCAAACGAATATTTATCGTAATTGGTTTCTTCTGTGGTCGTTGCTGCGCCTAAAAAGGGAGACATACCAACACCCGGTGCAATGACTGGGTTATAGGAGCTGCGTTTAATACTTCCGACCAAGCTGGCTTGCCAAGGTGTGACTGACTGATTGTTGATGATGTATTGTAAATTGACCAAATAACTGCCGCGAGAAAAGCTAAAGCGTTTGGTTATTTTTACATCACCTTGTTGATAGTTGAGGTCTACATCTAATGTATCAGCTGCGCCCATGTTGTAACGCTTGTTGGCACTGATAAAAGTTGGCCGGCTTGATTTGCTGTCTGTTCCATTGATACCGGCTAGACCACTGCGTGCAATATAGGTTGTGCCTGCGGTTTGATCTAACAGGATGAACGGCTCTGTTTTTTCGTCGCCCGTCACTAACTTATCGTTAAACTTCAGTAGCCCAACTTTTACAATATCACCACCCACAGGGTTGATGGCGATCTGTAAGGTATCGGTATTAATCTGAATTAATTTTTCAGGCGCTGTTACTGTCGCGACTGCCGCAGTTGTTTGTGGCAGCGTTTGAATATCAAATTCACTGACCTGTTCTGCCTGAGCATCTGCAGCAGTGACAGATTCACTGACTGAAGTAGGCTGGAGATTCAAGGCGCTAATTTTGCGCTCTTGAAATTCGTTCCAGCGAATAATCAATAAAAAGGTAACAACGAGAATGCCACCAATGATCGAGGTGCGTAGCCAATCCATTTTCATCTTGAGTTAAGCCATTAAGGTTTGGGAGTTTTTGGGGGTTGGGGAACTGGGTCGTAGCCACCGGTGTGCCAAGGATGACAGCAACCAATGCGTTTCGCACTTAACCAGCTTCCCTTAATCAACCCGTGGAGAGTCAATGCTTCTTCAGCGTATGCAGAGCAGCTAGGGTAAAAACGACAATTTTGTCCGAGCAAGGGGCTAATACAATAGCGGTAGCCTTTAACGATTATCAGCATTAACCACAACAATGGTAGAACCACCATCGTATGCCAAGGTTTACGCTTTAAGGTGCAAGCTGAGCTGCGCGCTTGATGATGCGTTTCCATAAGCCATTAAATGCTTGTTGAAGTTGCTGATTCGTTAGGGTATCGGCCCCTTTGCGGGCGAGCACTATAGCATCTATTGGGGGGAGATTGTGCTGTTGCAAGCGAAACGTCTCGCGGGCAAAGCGCTTTATTCTGTTGCGTTCATGCGCGCGCCGTACATGCTTTTTGGCGATAACGAGACCCAATCGAGCCTGGGTGTGATTATCGGCATTTAGGCGAGATAAAATAAGTAGGTGTTGATTCGATGCGCGAATAGGTGCGTTATCAAAAACGGGGGTAAAGTCGTGTTTATTGAGTAAACGCTGCTTTTTCGTGAAAATAAAAGAAGGGGAGGGTGGGGTGTTTGTACGTTGCTCATGAGGAGCTGATTGAGTAGAAGAATACATCTCTTTACACGAATATGCCGAACACCCCGACAAGCGCTAAATTAAGCCGCGAGTTGCTTACGGCCTTTGGCACGACGGCGAGTAATAATTGCGCGACCTGCTTTAGTAGCCATACGTGCACGGAAACCGTGAGTGCGTTTGCGTTTGATGACGCTGGGTTGGAATGTTCTTTTCATGATTCTAATACCTGAATGCGTGTTAATTCGGTGTTTACAAAGCGACAGGGTCGCAAAAAGTCGGCGGATAATACAGATTTTTGCTCATAAAAGCAACAGTGACGTTCTTATGTTTTTTGTAGTGGCTCAGTTTGATTTTGTCCACAACATGTAGTGTTTACACCTATTTCTTACAGGTTACCCAAGGCTTATGTACAGAGTTATTAACAATTTTAAGGGGTGAGCTTTATTTTAATAAACAGGAAAATACTTTATCCATAACCTTTGTGGGCTTAGCGCTGCAAGGGGTCTGGTAATTTTAAGTGCGAGAGTACGCATTTTTACCACATAAATACTCACAAATATGTGGATAACTTAGTGCCTAAGCGTTAAACTTTGCGCCCATTTTCAGTACCGCTTTCTGTATAACCTCATCCCTTATCTTTCGTATAAAACGTTTTGTTTTACTTTATAGAGTTGGATGAAAAGTATACAGATTTGTCATCGCATACTCTAAATATAAAGCGTGAAAATACCGCAAATAGGTCAAGGTTTTGCTATTCCTTTACCTGTAAGAACCGGAGATTATCATTGTCCAATTCCATTTGGGAAAAGTGTAGCCAGCAACTCGAAGGAGAGCTGTCAGCACAACTATTTAATACATGGATTCGCCCGCTAAGTGTTGAACCAGTTGAGCAGAGCGCTGGTTTGAGCTTACTAGCGCCGAATCGATTTGTATTGGATTGGGTGAACGATAAGTACTTACGGCGTATCGAAGAAATTGCTGCTCAAATGAATGGCAACGGTCAATGTCCTGTCACGCTTAAAGTGGCTCCTCGTCGACAAGCCGCATCACATTTTCGTCGGGACGGTGCGCAGCAGCGTTCAGATACTCGCTCTGCCGATGCTCAACCTCGATTTGGTGGCGATGTTCAAAGTCCAGCACCAGGCTACACTCAGCCTTACGAGCCCAGCGCTGGTAGCCAGTTTGAGCCTAGCGCTGAAAGACTCACATTGAATAATGATCCTAGTTATGGCCTAAACGCCGCGGCGCCCATTACAGTAAGCGAAGAGCCGCATATAAATGTAGAGCCCTATCAGTTGCCATTGCAGGGCAGTATGGGGAACCATATGGGGGGCGGCCACTTTGGTCACGGTTTACGTAACGACACCCCGCACCCACAAACGGTGGGTAAGCGCCTCGAAAAACAAGATATTGAAGGCGGTTTAGCGCATCGAAGCCATTTGAATACCGGCTTTACGTTTAAAAGCTTTGTTGAAGGTAAGTCTAACCAGTTGGGTCTGGCTGCTGCTACTCAGGTTGCCGAAAACCCCGGTGGCTCTTACAACCCGCTCTTTATTTATGGTGGTGTTGGTTTAGGTAAAACGCATTTGATGCACGCTGTTGGTAATGCCTTGTTACAACGCAAGCCTAATGCAAAGGTCGTGTATTTACACTCAGAGCGCTTTGTGGCCGATATGGTTAAAGCACTACAGTTAAATGCGATTAACGACTTCAAGCGCTATTACAGGTCTGTTGATGCTCTTTTAATTGATGATATTCAGTTCTTTGCGGGTAAAGAGCGGTCGCAGGAAGAGTTCTTCCACACCTTTAATGCATTGTTGGAAGGCGGTCAGCAAATCATTCTCACTTGTGATCGCTACCCCAAAGAAATTAACGGCTTAGAAGAGCGTTTGAAATCGCGCTTTGGATGGGGGCTTACGGTCGCCATTGAGCCGCCAGAACTAGAAACACGAGTGGCCATCCTTAAGACCAAAGCAGATCAGGCGCAAATGCTATTGCCGAACGATGCGGCTTTCTTTATTGCTCAGCGTATTCGATCTAACGTACGTGAACTTGAGGGCACCCTTAAACGGGTTATTGCTCACGCCCAGTTCACGGCAAGGCCCATCAGTATTGACCTTGTAAGAGAAGCCCTTAAGGACCTCTTAGCGCTTCAGGATCGTTTGGTGAGTATCGATAATATTCAGCGCGTTGTTGCTGAGTATTACAAAATAAAAATATCCGATTTACATTCAAAGCGGCGTAGTCGCTCAGTGGCTCGGCCTCGCCAAGTTGCAATGTATTTGGCTAAAGATCTAACTAATCACAGCTTGCCCGAAATTGGCGAGAGCTTTGGTGGTCGCGATCACACAACAGTGTTACATGCTTGTCGTAAGATTAAAGAGCTATTGGAAGAAAATGCGGACATCGCTGAAGATGTGAAAAACTTATTGCGCACACTCACAACCTAAGCCATCAAACTACAGAATTAAACCTTTAAAGAGATCTCATCATGCAATTTTCTATCGCACGTGATGCCCTGTTAAAACCTTTGCAGTTAGTCGCGGGGGTTGTAGAGCGCCGTCAAACAATGCCTGTATTAGCCAACGTCTTATTGGTGTTAGAAGATGATCACCTGTCATTAACTGGCACAGACTTAGAAGTGGAAATTGTTGGTCGCGTTAAAGTAGAGCAGGTTGCCGAAACCGGTGAGATCACCGTACCGGCTAAAAAATTCTTAGATATATGTAAGAATTTACCCGAAGGATCTACCATTGACTTCACTCTAGAAGATCAAAAGGTGAATGTATTTTGTGGCAAGAGCCGCTTTAACCTGAGTACTTTACCTGCCAGCGAATTCCCAGCGGTAGAACCGGGTGCAGATGATCTTGTCTTCAATACACAGCAAAAAGAGATTAAACGCTTAATCGAGCGCACTGGCTTTGCTATGGCTCAGCAAGATGTTCGCTACTACCTTAACGGTATGTTGTGGGAGTTACGCAGCGGTTCTTTACGTGCAGTGGCTACTGATGGTCACCGTTTAGCGATGTGTACCCGTGCGGTTAACGTTGAATACGATGATGTGAAGCAAGCCATTTTACCGAGAAAGGGTGTTGTTGAGCTTTCTCGTTTATTGACCGACCCTGATGGCAGTGTTCAATTAGTATTGGGTGCTACACATATTCGTGCGCATACAGCCGATTTCACCTTCACCTCTAAGCTAGTAGACGGTAAGTTCCCAGATTACGAACGTGTACTGCCTCGCAATGGCGATAAAATTGTTATGGGTGAGCGCGAAGCCTTACGTCAGGCTTTTACCCGTACCGCTATTCTAGCCAACGAAAAGTACCGAGGTGTTCGCTTTGTGCTTACCAGCGGCATGCTAACGGTTACTGCGAACAATCCAGAGCAAGAAGAAGCCGAAGAGCAGATTACTGTTGAGTACGAAGGTGGTGATCTTGAAGTTGGCTTTAACGTCAGCTATTTACAAGACGTTTCTAGCGTTATTGATTCCGCTCAAATGAAAATGACTTTGTCGGATACGAACAGTAGCGTACTGATAGAAGATCCAGAAAACACAGACTCGGTGTACGTTGTTATGCCTATGCGCCTTTAAGTTATCAAGCACTTAACGGTTAATTGTCATATCTACTATCAAGGCTTCGTTTGTAAGTTGCTGTTTTGCGCAGCCTTGGTAGCACCTCCTTATAGTAATACCTGCCAATGCCCATAACTCAATTGAAGATCCATGGTGTTAGAAACCTGAGCAGTGTGGAGCTAGAGTTATCGGAAGGGTTCAATTTCTTCTATGGCGAAAACGGATCGGGTAAAACCTCTTTATTAGAGGCTATCAGCCTATTAGCGCATGGTCGTTCATTTCGAACAGTTAATTATCGCCAGCTTATTCAACATGAAGAACCTCATATGTCTGTCTTTGCTGAGGTGGCTCAGCCGTCGGGTCTATCAAGTCGGGTTGGCGTACTTAGGCCTCATCGCGGGCAGTCCAGCTTTAAGATTGATGGTTCACCGATTTATTCTTCTGCGAGTTTAGCGTCGTTACTCCCTTTGCTGGTTATCAACTCTAAGTCTTTCGATTTACTTGATGGCCCTAGTAAGGTTCGCCGAGGAATGTTTGATTGGTTGGTGTTTCACGTGAAACATGAGTTTAGTGTTTTATGGCGAGATTACACAAAGGCTGTAAAGCAGCGCAATAGCCTGCTGCGACGTGATAAAATAAGCGGTTACGAGCTTGCACCGTGGGATATAGAGTTAAACCGTTTAGCGATAAGTATTGATACGTTAAGGCAAGAGTGCCTACAGCCGTTCTTACAGAAGGTTGAGAGTCTTATTCCAGATATCAACTTACCTGCTGAATATCGGATAGATATTCAATATCAACGGGGCTGGGCAGAAGGGCAGACGTTAAGTGATGTCCTAACGGATAGTTATACTAAAGATCGAAAGTACGGCTATACCACTTTCGGTGCTCATAAAAGTGAATTAAAAGTTTTAATTAATAAGCAGCCTGCGGCTGAAATCCTATCAAGAGGACAGCAAAAGTCACTGGTAGCAGCCTTTATGTTTGCGGAATTACAAATATTTCAGCAAATAATGGAGAAGCCCAGTGTATTGCTTATTGATGATTTACCGGCTGAGTTAGATCAACAGCATATAGAATGTTTAGCGAACTGGTTACAAGACTTGAATACACAGGTTTTTGTCACAGGTATATATGCTGAAGATATGGTTCGGCTACAGAATAAAATGAATAATAAACCTTGCAAGGTGTTTCACGTGAAACATGGCGAGATTAACGAGTGTAACCCCTAACACCTGAGGGAGAACGCCATCATGGCAGAGCAACAAGATTACGATTCGTCCAGTATTAAAGTCCTTAAAGGACTTGATGCCGTGCGCAAGCGCCCCGGTATGTATATTGGCGATACAGATGACGGCACAGGCTTACACCATCTGGTGTTTGAGGTTGTCGATAACTCTATCGATGAGGCGCTAGCAGGGCATTGTTCAGAAATTCGTGTCGTTATTCACCCAGATGATGCCATTAGTGTTTCCGATAACGGTCGTGGCATCCCTACAGAGATGCACGAAGAGGGCGTATCCGCTGCAGAAGTTATTATGACGGTACTGCATGCTGGTGGTAAGTTTGACGATAACACCTATAAAGTCTCTGGCGGCTTGCACGGTGTGGGTGTGTCTGTTGTAAACGCATTATCCGAGACTCTACGTTTAACCATTCGTCGTCAAGGTAAGGTCTTTGAGCAAACCTATCACCATGGTGTTCCAACAAAACCGTTGGAAGTTATTGGTGAAACTGAACAGCAGGGCACGAAGATCTACTTCAAGCCTTCTGATCAGACGTTCAACAACATTGAATACCACTACGAAATACTCGCAAAACGCCTTCGTGAGCTATCGTTCCTTAACTCTGGTGTACGCATTGTGTTACACGATGAACGTACCGGTAAGGAAGAAGCATTTGAATATGAAGGCGGTTTGAATGCTTTTGTCGACTATTTAAACCAAAATAAGTCCACCATTAACAAAGTTGTTCACTTCACCAAAGAGCATGACGACGGTGTTGTAGTTGAAGTGGCTTTGCAGTGGAACGATACTTTTACAGAGAATATCTTCTGTTATACCAACAATATTCCACAGCGCGATGGCGGTACTCACTTAGCGGGTTTCCGTAGTGCATTAACACGCTGTTTGAATAGCTATATAGAGTCAGAAGGCTTCGCCAAGAAAGAGAAGGTATCTACTACTGGTGATGATGCCCGTGAAGGCCTAACCGCGATTGTATCGGTAAAGGTTCCTGATCCTAAATTCTCATCACAGACTAAAGATAAGCTTGTTTCCAGCGAAGTGAAAACCGCTGTAGAGCAAGAGATGGGCGCGGCATTTAACGAATTTTTATTAGAAAACCCACAAGAAGCTAAGCTAATTGTAGGAAAGATGATGGAAGCGGCGCGTGCGCGTGAGGCTGCAAAGCGTGCACGCGACCTTACTCGTCGTAAAGGTGTGCTCGATATTGCTGGCTTACCGGGTAAGCTTGCAGACTGCCAAGAGAAAGATCCAAGCCTGTCTGAAATATACTTAGTGGAAGGGGACTCTGCGGGCGGTAGTGCCAAACAAGGTCGCGACCGTAGAACCCAAGCTATCCTGCCGTTGAAAGGTAAAATTCTTAACGTTGAAAAAGCCCGTTTCGATAAAATGATCTCGTCAGCTGAAGTCGGTACCCTGATTACAGCACTAGGTTGTGGTATTGGTACGCAGGAGTTCAACCCCGATAAGCTGCGTTACCACAGCATCATCATCATGACGGATGCCGACGTGGATGGTTCACACATCCGAACATTGTTATTAACATTTTTCTTCCGTCAAATGCGTGAGCTTGTAGAGCGCGGGCATGTCTTTATTGCACAGCCACCTCTGTACAAAATCAGTAAAGGTAAGCAAGAGCAATACTTAAAAGATGAAGCTGCACTCGAGCAATTCTTAACAAACGCAGCGATTGAATCTGTTGAACTTCACGTTGCAGAAGGCACACCAGCAGTACCGGGAGCGCAGTTAGAGAACCTTGTTGCTGAATTCCGTAAAACAATGAAAGTTATCGACAGGTTAACCAGAGTTTACCCACAGGAAATCCTCGAGTTATTAGTACATTCCAAGCCAATAACAGCCGAGGAATTAAGTGACTCTGCGCTAGTGGAAGCTTGGGTAGCAACAATTCAAGAAGGCCTAGTTCCTATTAATGCCGCCAGTAAAACGCACACCTACGACCTAACAGTGCAAGAAGATAAAGAGCGTAATATCTTTATCCCTGTATTGAATACAATGGCGCATGGTTTAGCGGAAGATACTCGCTTTGGTATAGAGTTTTTTGAATCGCCTGATTACAAAAACATGCTAAATCTAGGTGAGCTTTTAAACGGTCTATTAGAAGAGTCTGCTTATGTTAGCCGTGGTGAGCGCAAGCAACCCGTATCTAACTTTAAAGAGGCGCTAGAGTGGATTATGGCTGAGTCTAAGCGTGGGTATAACATCCAGCGCTATAAAGGTCTGGGTGAGATGAACCCCGAGCAGTTGTGGGAAACCACGATGGACCCAGAATGCCGCCGCATGCTGCAAGTAACTATTGAAGACGCAATCGGTGCGGATCAAATATTCACCTGCTTAATGGGCGACCATGTTGAACCACGCCGTGAGTTTATCGAAACCAATGCGTTGAATGTTTCTAACTTGGATGTTTAAAAAACTAATTTTTATGAGCTAATAAAAAGCCCGTTGAATCTCATTCTATTTTAAAAAATTGAAACCGCAGTTCTTACTGCGGTTTTTTTTGCTTAATGATTGAGGAGGATATGAAGGTCTCGATAGTGTGCTCCAAAATAGGAACTCGATAGTTTTGCTAAATATCTTCAATTAAAATGATGAAAAAAGGGCGCGAGACCGAAGCGATTCATTAAACAATTCAGTCTCGATATCCAATCCTATACCCATATAACAAGGCAGTAAGTAAGGGATAAGATATGTTTAATATATATGCAGCACGCGACATATATGATGGCTTTAAGTCGCTAAATCCAGGATCATTTCCTTTTGTCGGGTTAATTACAGTTAAGAGTATTATTAAATATATTTAGCCAGTCGTTGGCCTTACTTGATGATTTCTGGGTGCCAATGCCTCGGCAATAAAAGTAACCGGATATAAGTGCCGCGTGTTGATTACCTTTTTTTGCCGCTGCTTCATACCAATAGAGTGCTTGGGAGAGGTCGTTACTCAAGTGGCTGCCTTCGTAATGCTGCTTCGCGAGTTGCATTTGAGCATCAACATCGCCGTCGCGTGCATGAGATTTTAACTTCTCAGCCATTTTGGCGGAAGATATAGCTTTGCCTTGCTCATCATAGTACTGAACGCCAGTGTTGCTTGCAGGGCGGCTCATAGAGTTATGAATGCGATACCAATCCAATGCTTTGAGTAGATTTATATCAGTGGCTGTGCCATTTTCATAAATTTGTGCAAGTTCCCATGCTGCATCTGTAATACCAGCATTTACTGCTTGCTCAAAAAGACTTAGGGCATCAGCATAATGTGTTTGTTCTTTAAGGTGAATATAGCTAAGCGCTAAATAATATTGCTCTTTCGGGTAAAGGTTGTCTCTTGATTTGAGGGAGGTTGAAATATCTTGATAGCGCTGCTCAAAAAACGCCTGCGATGCATCAAAAATAGGGGGCCGATTATTTACAGGTTTCTGGCTGCATGAGGCAACGCTTATTGCGATACTTGAGTAAGCAATTAGTTGAAGCGCGAGGGAAGGGATCAGGTATTTCAAAGTATCATCTCTACATTAACGATAGTAAGCCAGTGTAGTATTTTGTTAGCAGGTGTAGAGCGATAAATATACCATCTGCCTAATTATCACTAGTCAGCCCTGGGTTTGTTGCTGGTAATAAGCCTCAAAATCTTTCGCCACATCGCGCACTAATTGTAAACTTTATCGTTTTGGAGCGTGCCCACCAGTTGTACTATCAATCGACTCGATTGCGTCATAAAGGAGCCTTTTATTCCTCATGCCATCTGAATATTGATCTGGGGGAAGGTTTAACTGTTTATCGAGAGGGCGTCGACTTGATTGCTGTCGTTGGCCATAGCTATTCCGGGTCACTGTCACCACCCCAGAATAGCTGGTCAACTTTCGAGCGGTCTCATTTTTGACATGGCTCAGCGGTACTAGCGCATCCGTAACAACAGACGTCTTTATTTCCTGAGTGGCCATATGGTCAAAATAGCCCTGTAGCAGTCGCCTCAAGAGCTTATATGTTTAAACTGTCTAGATTGAGTTGCACGCTTATATTCGACCTCGTTAAAGAGTGTA
>NZ_CEXWTU010000138.1:0-13139 GCF_982758155.1 Marinagarivorans sp.
ACCTTTGGAGGCGCCTTCAACCAAGCCTGCGATGTCTACAAACTCCATGGTGGTGGGGATTTGCTTTTCGGGCTTAACAAGCGCAGAGATTGCATCTTGGCGCGGGTCGGGCACGGGCACGATACCGGAGTTTGGCTCGATGGTGCAGAATGGGAAGTTCTCAGCGGCAATGCCGGATTTGGTGAGCGCATTAAAAAGAGTCGATTTTCCAACGTTGGGGAGGCCAACGATGCCGCATTTAAAACCCATGGTGAAATCCTATAAGACTTGGTGGTTAATGGGGTGAAGTTATTACGCTTGGGTGTGCAAATTCTTCATTGCACGATTCCATTCGCCCGAAACAATGTCGTCGGTAACGGCGAGGGCGTTTTTAATGGAGGCTTCTGTGAGCTCGAATTCGGCTTTGGGTGCTTTTTTGAGTACAAAGTCGGCGACTTGCTTTGCGTTTCCTGGGTGACCTATGCCTAGCCGGAGTCGAGCAAAATTTTTGTTGTTGCTTTGCGCGCTAATAATGTCACGTAAGCCGTTGTGGCCGCCGTGTCCTCCGCCGATTTTGAGTCTCGCTACGCCGGGCGCTAAGTCGAGCTCGTCGTGCGCCACAAGAATGGCTTCGGTGGGGATTTTATAAAACTGACTGATTGCGCCAACAGCTTGACCGCTGCGGTTCATGTACGTAGTTGGAATTAGGAGGCGAACATCGTGGCCATTGATGGCGATGCGTGCGCTGTAACCGAAAAGCTTAGGGGTGTTTGAGAGGTTGCCGCCGTGGTGTTGGCAGAGTTCACTCACAAAGTCTTCGCCCGCATTGTGGCGAGTGTTTTGATATTGTGGGCCCGGATTGCCGAGGCCCACAATGAGCTGAACGGGTGTATTCACTATGATCAGCTCTGTAAAGCTTACGCTTCTTCGGTGGTTTCTTCTGCGTCGTCACTGCTGCCTTTAGGCTTGATGATTGAAGCTACGGGCAGATCGTGATCTGGGCCGTGGCTTAATGCAACAGAGGTAACGCCTTCAGGAAGCTTGATGTCAGAGATGTGAACGGTGTCGCCAACGTCTACATCTGCCAAGTCAACTTCAATGAACTCGGGGAGCGCGCCGGGTAGGCAAGAGATCTCAATCTGAGTCATGCTGTGGTTTACGATGCCACCGCTTTGCTTAACGCCTATGCTGTTCGCTTCGTTGATGAAGTGAATCGGTGCGTTAACGGTAAGCTTGGTGTTTTCGGACACGCGAAGGAAGTCAGCGTGAAGCACTTGCGCTTTGGCGGGGTGACGCTGCAAATCTTTAAGGATTACAGTTTCGCCAGTATTATCAATTTTTAGGGTGATAACGTGCGAGTAGAAAGCTTCGTTTTCAAGGTGCTTAACAAGCTCTTTATGCTCAAGGGTGATGCTTTGTGGTGCTTTGTCGCCACCGTATACTATTGCGGGTAGCATACCTTGCTCGCGGCGCAGGCGGCGGCTCGCACCTTTCCCTGATTCTTCGCGAGCAGTTGCGGTAAGTGTAAAGTCTTCAGTAGACATGGGTGTATCCTCAAAATAATGCAGTGCGCCGCGACCTGCGCACTACGACTAAAAAAGGCTGCTCGTTTGAGGCAGCCGGTATGTTGTGATGTTCTTTAAGTAGGTTGCCTTGCGGCGGTCACTTAGCGGAACATCGCGCTTAAAGATTCTTCGTTGCTAATTCTGCGCATGGCTTCTGCAAGCATGGGTGCTAGCGTGAGCTGGCGAACTTTGGCTGTTTCAATAACACCGTCGTCCAGGGGGATTGAGTCGGTGACAACCAGTTCGTCTAATGCAGATTGAGCAATGCGCTCCGCTGCAGGGCCGGATAAAATGGGGTGTGTGCAGTAGGCAACCACTTTGCGTGCGCCGTGCTCTTTAAGTGCCTTGGCTGCGTTGCATAGGGTGCCTGCAGTATCGACCATGTCGTCAACGAGTAGGCAGGTGCGGTCTTCAACTTCACCGATAATGTTCATCACTTCGGCAACGTTGGCTTTTGGGCGACGCTTATCAATAATGGCCAGGTCAACGCCAAGCTCTTTTGCTACAGCGCGGGCGCGAACTACGCCGCCGATGTCTGGCGATACAATGGTTAGGTTTTCGAAGTTCTGCTGCTCCATGTCGCTCAGTAATACTGAGGAGCCGTAAACGTTATCCACTGGCACATCAAAAAAGCCTTGGATTTGCTCGGAGTGGAGATCAACTGTGAGTACGCGGTCAACGCCGGCGGTTGCCATCATGTCGGCCACGATTCGGGCGCTAATAGGAACTCGGGCGGACCGAACGCGTCGGTCTTGACGGGCGTAGCCAAAATAGGGGATTACAGCAGTAATGCGACCGGCTGACGCGCGGTGCAATGCATCCACCATGAAGAGTAGCTCCATGATGTTATCGTTTGTGGGAACGCAGGTTGATTGCACGATAAACACATCGCGTCCACGAACGTTCTCGTTGATTTCTACGGAGATCTCACCGTCTGAAAACTGCGAGACGGTGGCGTCGCCAAGGGGGATCCCCAGTTGGTCGACAAGCTTCTTGGCAAGAGTTGGATTTGCATTGCCGGTAAAAACCATTAAATCAGGCACGTGATTCACCTTGTAAACCTAGTGTGGAACGAATGACTAATGAGAGTTTTACGGTAGGAAGCTTAGGAAGATGGCTGGGGTGGCAGGACTCGAACCTGCGAATGGCAGGATCAAAACCTGCTGCCTTAGCCACTTGGCGACACCCCATTAACACTATCTACATCTCGAAAGGGCGGTATGTAGCGGTGAACTGTTTACACCCTTGGCTACAAAGCCTTCCAGATGTTCAGGTCTGATGGCAAAAACTTTTTCCGCTTCAGCCTCAGAATCAAAGCTTGCAAAGATGCATGCTCCTGTTCCTGTAAGCTTTGCTGGCGAAAAAAAACTAAGCCAATCAACCGCTTCCTTCACTTGTGGAAAACGCTGCAAGACTAAGTCCTGACAATCGTTTCTACCGACCCCCTCAAGGAAGGCCGCTACTTTAATGATGGGCGTGTCTCTTGTCAATTTTTTTTGGGAAAAAATTTCAGCGGTCGATATGTGAACCTTGGGATGAATGACGAGATACCACTTGGCGGGTAAATCAACGGGCGAGATTATTTCACCAATTCCTTCAGCCCAAGCGCTATTGCCGAGCACAAAAACGGGAACGTCAGCGCCGAGAGCGAGGCCTATCTTAGCGAGCGCTTGTAGGCTTAGCCCAGTTTTCCATAAATGGTTTAATGCCAGCAGCGTTGTTGCTGCATTGGAGCTACCGCCTCCGATACCGCCGCCCATCGGCAGCCTCTTCTGAAGGCCGATGCTGACACCTTGTTGGCAATGGGTGGCCTTGCGTAACAGCACGGCTGCGCGGATGATTAAATTATTCGCAGATTCCACGCCGGGGATGTCGGGTGTGAGTGTAATTTGGCTGTCTGCTCTAGGACTGAATGTTAGCTCATCGCCATAGTCGAGAAGTTGAAATACGGTTTGTAGCTCATGGTAGCCATCTTCGCGTTGGCCATTAATGTGCAAAAATAAATTGAGTTTTGCGGGGCTGGGCAAGGAGAGCACTATTTGCGCTCCCACTGTTTAACAATGATGAGTACGCTCAACCCTTGTCTTGAGGCAATGAGCTTGTGCGGCAACCAGAGTTCACCGTACTGCTGGTGCCGACTGAGTTGGATATCCCAGCCTTGCTGGCTAAGTGCGCTGTAGGCTCCTTGGGGTGTCGTCAATACCTTGTCTAGAATGCCTGTTGGGGCTGGCTGACCTTTAATCCAATACTGGAGCTCATTGATGGGTGCCTGCCAGCCTACGGTTTGTTGCAGCAATTGCTCGGGCGTGGGGGCCCACTGTAAGGGCTGTTCTGGCGATTCAAGGGTAACGCCTTTCGATGTTCGCCTCAGCCAACTTGAGCCATAACCAAAGGGGCCGAAAAAGTTGATGGCGTAGTTATCTTTAAATTGCTGCCACTCAAAAGACGCGCTATGGGGTTGCTCATCAATGGTGATTTTTATTTTGCCTAAGGCTTTCCATCGATTGAATGTATTGAGCTGCTGGCTATGGGCTTTGATAGCTTCAATGTTGTTGGTGGGTGTTGCTGTGTTTTTTGGGCTGAATGATTGACACCCGCACAGTAGCAATACCAATAACGAGATATGCAGTAGTTGCCGCATGGTACTTCCTTAAGAGTTAGCGTCGTCGAGTAATTGAAAGCGCTTTAATCGCTCCATGATGAAGCGGCTACCGGGTTTTAGTTTTAAACCCTGCTTCCAAATGACGAGCGCCTCTTCTTGTTGTCCCTCTACCCAAAGTACTTCACCCAAATGGGCGGCAATCTCATCGTTGGGCATAAGTTGGAGTGCTTGTCGCAAGTGAGTGATGGCGATTTTGTGGTGGCCTTGCCGATAAAGTGCCCAGCCCAAGCTGTCAATGGCAGCAGCATTGTTGGGGTCTATGGCCAGAGCGCGCTCAATGTATGTTAGGGCTTCGGGTAGGCGAATATTGGCATCGGCAAGGATATAGCCCAGAGAGTTGAGTGCGTCCGTGTTATTGGGCTCGATAGCAATAACGGTGAGTAAATCGCGCTCAGCGTCATCGAGGCGATTAAGCGTGGTGAGGAACATGGCGCGATTGAATAATAGGGTTTGCGAGCGGGGGAAGCGGATTATGCCTTCGTTAAAGGCTCGCTCGGCTTGCTCTGGGTTGTTCACATTGCGGTAATGATCGGCTAATAGCTGGCTTAGGCCTTCTTGATATTCTTCTTGAACGGACAATTGGTGGCTTGTAATAATTTGCAGTGCGACGTCTTGCTGCTCGTTTTTATGCATTAAGTCGACGGCTCGCGCTAAAGCGGGCAAAAATTCTTTGCTGGGTTTTACCTGGCTATAGTAGCGAATGGCTTCTAGTTGAGCCTCTTGCTGTTGAGCAATTTTACCAAGGTAGTAGTTGGCCGTAGACTCTTGAGGAATTGCGTGTTCTAACGCTAGGAAATGTGTTTTTGCAGAGTCTAATTCGTCTTGTTGGTAATAGGTTAGCGCCAGCGCCAATTGAATATTGTTATCACCGGGAGCTTGCTTGAGCAGCGTTTCGAACTGTAGCGCTGCGGCGCCAAGGTCGGTTTGCGTTAGGTTTCGGGCATACTGCAATCGCAATCGCTGATTTTCAGGGAAGAGCGCTACAATTTGAGCGAGTCTTAGTTGGGCGGCGTCAGCATCTCTTTTCCCTAGGATTCTGAGTTCTTGCAGGTAGGCTTGCTCATAATCTTTTTTTAGGGTTTGAGCGCGTTGCGCGTTGCGCATGGCTGCCTCTAAGGTGTTGAGGTTGTAATCTAAAAAGCTGACGGCCAGAGTGAGTTCTGCGTCTTTGATGTGGCTTTCGAGTAGAGCGCTGTAAAGTTTAAGGAGTGTTTTAATGCTGTCGCTACTGGGATTACTATTTGTGGCTTTTACGGCCAGAGCATCTAAACCGTGCGGGGAGTGTTGATGGTTAATCAGATATTTCCCGTGTTCAAACGCTTCAAAGTATCGGCCGGCATCAGAGAGTGCGGCCATTGCCATGTAGCGGGCTTGTGAGTTGTCGGGGGCTAGCGATGCCCACTGTGCTGCCATTTGCTGCGTTGCCACTGCCTCTTGCATGAAATTCGCTAGATGAGCGGCTCGCTCGGTAATACCGGCATCTTGGGTTTCTATCGCTTGTGCGACATAGTTGTTGAGCATTATGTCGAGTCGGTCGCGGCTGCCTGCAAGTTCGGCAACCATTAATGAATAGAGCGTCTCTGTGCTAAAAGGCTCTGGAGGTAGCTCAGCCTGAATACGGGGCGGGGCAGGCTCAACCTGAGTAGGGTTGTTGGCGCAGCCGCTCATGGTTATTGCAATGGCGGCAGAAATTGCACCGCATAGACGCGGGAAGCTATTGGTGGGCTTCGGTTGAGCTGAGTGTTGTTGACGTAATTTCATGGTGAATCAAATCGCTTAGGAATTGGCATTGTATCGAGGCCGCAAGGGGCTTGCATACTATTGGTCGAATAAATGTTGTTTGGTTCCAATCTTGTGGCTATTTCGTGTTGTTCATTGATAAAGCATAGATGACTTCGATCGTTTATACGGACGTTCTCGCGAGGCAAAACTACTGGCAAGCCACAAATTCGGTCCATACTACTTGTCAGTCCGTGCCTGAACGCAGACAATGGTCTGCTTTGCTCTTTGCTCGTCACAGCGTGTAATGGTGTGACGGCCATGTTGCTTTACTTGTACTGCTAAAAGAATCGCTACCGTATGACCCTGATTGCATTGGGAATAAACCATAATACCGCTTCTGTTGAGGTGCGGGAGGCTGTTGCTTTCTCGCCCGAGCACATGACGGCGGCCTTGCGAGCGGCCGGCGAAGCTGTTGGTATTAAGGACGTTGCGATTTTGTCGACCTGTAATCGCACCGAAGTGTATGCCGATACCGGGAGTTCTCAAGTAGGCCATGCGCAGTTATTGGGCTGGTTGGCTGAATACCACAATACCGCTTATCCCGCGTTAGAAGCTTGTCATTACGCGCATGAGGGCGCCGAAGCCGCTCGCCATATGATGAAAGTGGCCAGTGGTTTAGATTCTTTGGTTTTGGGCGAGCCACAAATTTTAGGGCAAATGAAATCGGCCTACGCGACCGCGAATGAAGCGGGTAGTTTGGGCAGCGGTTTGCACAGTGCATTTCAGAAGGTTTTTTCTGTTGCAAAGCGTGTTCGCTCTGAAACCGCAATTGGCGAAAACCCCGTGTCGGTGGCTTATGCTGCGGTCTCTTTAGCGCAGCAAATTTTCTCTGACCTTAAAAATGATACCGCGCTGCTCATTGGTGCCGGCGAAACCATTGAACTGGTTGCTAGGCACTTGGCTGAGCAAGGCCTTAAACATATTATTGTCGCCAACCGCACGCTTGCGAATGCAGCGAAGCTCGCTCAGCAATTTAAGGGTGAGGCGATATTGTTGACCGATATCCCGGAGTACCTGCATAAAGCGGATATTGTCATTTCCTCCACGGCTAGCCCTTTGCCTGTCTTAGGGAAGGGGACTGTTGAATCGGCCCTTAAAAAGCGACGTCATAAGCCTATCTTCATGGTTGATATCGCTGTTCCTCGTGACATTGAGTCGCAAGTGGGCGAATTAGCGGATGTTTATCTTTATACCGTCGATGACTTAAAAGAAGTTATCGACGAAAATATGCGATCGCGCGAACAGGCTGCCGAGATCGCGACTGAAATTATCGATGAAGGCGTAATTCGCTATCAGCAAGAGCTCAATAGCCTTGATGCGGTCGCAACGGTTAAGGTTTATCGTTCGGTCGTTGATGAGCTTCGGGAAGCAGAGCTCGCGAAAGCGCTCAAAAATTTGCAGGCGGGTAATGACCCTAGTGATGTTCTGAATCAGTTGGCGCGCAACCTCTGCAATAAACTGATGCACACCCCTACCGCGCAATTGCGCAAAGCCAGCGCGGATGGGAATTTTGATGTAATCAATACCTTTCAAACTTTATTTGACCTTGATGTTGGCGAACAAAAAAAGCCAATAGATAGCAGCGAAGATCACAACAGCGAGACACCATGAAACCCAGTATTCTGGAAAAATTACAAATCCTGACCGAACGCTACCAGGAAGTAGGCGCGTTGCTGGGCGATAGTGAAATCATTAGCAACCAAGATAAATACAGAGAGCTTTCTAAGGAATACGCAGAGCTTGAACCTGTCGTGCAGTGCTTTGAACGCTACGAAAGCGTGCAAGGCGATATGGCCGATGCGCGAGCAATGCTTGATGAATCTGATCCAGAAATGCGCGAAATGGCGAAAGAAGAGCTGGACGCAGCGCTTGCGCTAGTTGAGCCGCTTGAGGCCGAGCTGCAAAAATTGCTGCTGCCTAAAGATCCACGTGATGGCAAAAACGTGTTTCTCGAGATTCGCGCAGGTACCGGCGGCGACGAAGCCGCTATTTTTGCGGGTGACCTATTTCGTATGTATAGCCGTTATGCAGAAGCTCAGCGCTGGCAGATTGAAGTCATTTCGCAGAACGACGGCGATCATGGCGGCTTTAAAGAAATCATTACCCGCGTTGTGGGTGCTGGCGTGTACTCCAAGTTTAAATTTGAATCGGGTGCCCACCGTGTACAGCGTGTTCCTGCGACCGAATCGCAAGGGCGTATCCATACTTCAGCGTGTACCGTTGCAGTAATGCCGGAAGCCGACGAAGCGGCAGAAATTTCCATTAATAAAGCCGATTTACGGGTGGATACCTTCCGGGCCAGTGGTGCTGGTGGTCAGCATGTTAACAAAACCGATTCCGCCATCCGGCTAACACATATACCTTCTGGGGTTGTGGTCGAATGCCAAGACGAGCGTTCGCAACATAAAAACCGCGCTAAGGCGATGTCCTTACTTGTTGCTCGATTGGCGAATAGTGCCGAAGAAAAAGCGGCCAAAGAAATATCGGATGAACGCAAGAGTCTTGTCGGTAGCGGCGATCGTTCCGAGCGAATTCGCACCTACAATTATCCACAGGGTCGGGTTACCGATCACCGCATCAACCTGACTCTCTACAAGCTTGATGAGATTATGCAGGGGCAGCTCAATGATGTTGTGCAGCCCTTGATCAATGAGTATCAAGCGGATCAGCTAGCGGCATTGGCGGAATAGTTCTAAGTAGCCAATAGACGGCGAGTCGTTATGATCATTTCTGAAGCGTTAAGGCTTGCCTCTCGATTAACGGTTGTTAGTGATACTCCGCGGCTAGATGCTGAGTTATTACTAACGGCTGCGTCAGGTTTTGACCGCACCTATTTTTATACTTGGCCAGAACGAGCGCTGAGTGATGCGGCGGCGGAGCAATATCAAGTACTACTGCAGCGCCGCGAGAATGGTGAGCCTATTGCTCATATTACGGGGCATCGTGAATTCTGGTCTCTGAATTTATCCGTAGATAGCTCGACATTGATTCCCCGTCCCGATACCGAAGTGCTGGTTGAAGTGGCCTTGGAATTTCTACCTGCAGGGCCGTCTCGGGTTTTGGATTTGGGTACGGGTACTGGTGCCATTGCTTTGGCATTGGCTTCCGAGCGCCCAAACGCTGATGTTCTAGGTGTTGATCAAAGTATTGCGGCGGTTGCTTTGGCGCAGAAAAATGCGATTAACTTAGGCTTTTCGCATGTTCAGTTTACCCAAGGTAGCTGGCTGGATAAGGCTTGGCTCGATGAAGTTAAGCGTTCTACGCCTTTCGATCTCATTGTTAGCAACCCCCCTTATATTGATGCCCTTGATGTTCACCTTGACCAAGGTGATGTCCGTTTCGAGCCCAAAGCGGCGCTTGTTTCGCCGGAACAGGGCTTGGCCGATATTAAAGTTATCGTACTGCTCGCCTTTGATCTTCTAAAATCTGGCGGCAGTATTTGGCTGGAACATGGTTGGAAGCAGGCGCAAGCTGTGCAGGAACTATTAGCTACAGCGGGTTTTTTGCAGATTTCAACGCGTCAGGATTACGGTGGTAATCCACGTATAACCGGAGGGTTACGGCCATGACTATCAGTGCCAACAGCGGCGTAAACTCTTTAAATGATGATGAGCTTACCCGTTACAGCCGACAAATCTTACTCCCCCAATTTGATGTGGCAGGCCAGTTGGCCTTAAAAAATGCGAGAGCATTGGTTGTTGGTGTTGGGGGGTTAGGCTCGCCGGTGGCGATGTATTTGGCTGCCGCCGGGGTTGGGCATATTGTATTAGTCGATGATGACATTGTGGATAGTAGTAACTTACAACGACAAATCATCCATACCGAGTTAACGGTTGGGCTGGCTAAAGTTGCCTCGGCTAAGACGCAGTTGAAGGCACTTAATTCCGCTATTACCGTTGAAGCTATCGAGCAGCGATTGGGTAGTGAGAGCTTAAAAGCCCAGGTTGCGGCGGCTGATGTTGTTATCGATTGTTGCGATAATTTTACTACCCGCTGTGCTATTAACGTGGCTTGCGTAGAGAGCAAGGTGCCTTTGGTTTCTGGGGCAGCGATTCGTTTTGAAGGGCAAATTGCCGTTTTCGATAGCCGCCAAGATAATGCACCTTGTTACCAGTGTTTGTATGGTTTTGTTGGTGAGCAGGATTTGAGCTGTTCGCAGGCGGGCGTGCTGTCGCCAGTTGTTGGCGTGATTGGCGCGTATCAGGCGCTAGAGGCGATAAAGGTATTGGCTAATTGCGGCAGTGTACTTAATGGTCGAGTACAATTTTTTGACGGATTGAAAGCGCAGTGGCGTGAGTTTAGATTAAAAAAAGACGCCGCCTGCAGTGTGTGTGCAGGCGACGATCCTTAGTTTAAAACTTAAACGATGCTTCAAGTGCGATAGTACGGGGGCGATTTACAAAGCTGTAAAAAGTGTTAGTCGCAAAAGTACTTTCTGCCAGTGGTGCGTTAGCGGAATAAGTCAGTACGGCTTCGTTTAACAGGTTTTTCCCTAGAATTGCGGCGCTCCAATACTCTCCGCCAAGTTGGAGGCGTAACCCTAGCATGGTGTAAGCGTCTATTTCTCCCGCTGGGTCTAGGTTGACATGGACTTGATGCCCATCGACAAACTGGCCATCAAGAATCGCTGCAAATTCTAGCGACGACGTTAAATCACGGCGATAATCAAAACCGAAATTGACGGTGTAGTCAGGGGCGTACACACCCGCTTTACCCGTGTAATCGCACTCCTTAATTCCGTCGCCGTTGGTATCTTGCCCAGCTTGGCCGAAGTAGCAGTTGCCGTTTTTGAAATCTTTATATTCAAAGTCCAGAAGTGATAGGCCATAGCTTGCAGTCAGGTGATTACTAACGGCGACTCTGCCGTCCACTTCTAAGCCTTGAACGCGTGTTTCTTTGGCATTCCCGACGTTAAAGCTGACAGCGCCGTCAAATTGGCTGATCTGAAGATCTTCGTAATCCGTTAAGTAGAGGGCAATGTTAACTTCGTTGCGGTTTTGCCATGTGGTGGTTTTAAAGCCTAGCTCATAAGCCGTGGCTTTTTCTTCCTCAAACTCAAAGGCGAGCGGAGTATTTGAGCGTGGGTCGAAGCCTCCCGCCTTAAAGCCCTTGGTGTAGCTGGCATAGGCGCTAGTGTCTTCGTTGATATCCCATTGGCCAATAACGAGGGGGGTGAATGCGGATTCACTACGCACTTTAGATATGTCGTGCCCTTCGGTTGTGACTTTAAAGCTATTTGATGCGTAGAGTGCTGGCGGAAGAAGGCTAGGCGGAAGTGCTACGCCTTGGCTGCTGTAGGTAGCATTCGTTTCGAGATCCATGACGCGAACCACTTTTTGCCCTTTCTTGGACTCATTGGTATAGCGGCCACCCAATATCATTCTGAAATCTGAGCTGATATTCCAAGTTACTTGACCAAAAATAGCCTGCGCCCGTGAGTCTTGTTCAAAGTCCCTTTGCACGCCGGTATTAGCAAACTCGGCAGTTATTGCAGGTATTAATGCGGTGACTTGCTGAGCCGCTTGTTGTGCGGCCATGGTGGCAGCGGCTTCATCTGCACCACCATCAATGTAGGCTTGATATGTACCTTGGTAAGCGGCTAGCGGCGTCGCAGAGCCCACAAGTCCTGGTAGGATTGAATCATCAGGGACGCGAAGCAGGTCGCTAAAGCTTTGATCGTAGCCTTGAAAAAATACCCCGCCGATCCAGTCAAAGGTTTTACCCAGCGGAGATGCAATGCGAATTTCTTGGCTATATTGAGAGTAGTCTTCTTCTATGCCCAAGTTGAATATGTTCGCAGCCGTAAAGTCACAGTCACAGTTTTCTTTGTAGTCATAGCCCACTCCACCGGTTAAAGAAGTGATGGTGTAGCCGTTGACGTCCCATTCCATTTCCAGTGTGTGTGAACTGGTATTATTCTCACTAAACTCTAGATCGTTCGTCTGGCGCTTATAGTCTTGCTCGGTATCGAAGCTGGGCTGCCCAAATACCGGTAGGATTTGTTGGTAGGTTAAACCGTTAAGGCCGCCTAGTCCTGGGGTGCTTGCGGGGATAAGGGAGGCTGAGTCCTTAGTCATTTCAATCGGGCGGCCTATGGTGTCGAATCGGCTTCTTTCTCCAATATACAAAATACGCATATCATCGTTGGGTTCCCACTCTAAACTTATCCGGCCAGAGGTTACATCTTGCTCTGGTTCATCGGTATTTTTGAAGGTGTTTTCAAAATAACCAGGATCATCTAGTTTCCGTAGTGCTATGCGCCCACGCAGGGTGTCGGTTAACGGGCCAGAAACAACCGTTGTTAGTTCTTTTGCGCCGAATTCAGTCTCATAGCTACCGGTGAGGTAACCGGTCAATTCTTCTGTAGGTTTTGCTGTGATTAAGTCTAAAGCGCCTGCAATACTGTTTTTACCAAACAGGGTGCTTTGGGGGCCTCGCATAACTTCTACGCGTTCCATGTCAAACATGGGTGCGCGAAACAATTGTGCGCGGCCACGGAATATACCGTCGCTATAAACACCCACAGATTGCTCGAAACCTTGGCTATTGTCGGAGCCTATTCCCCGGATACGCATCTGGGTGCTGAGACCTGTTTGAGTAAAGTGAATGTTGGGTACCAGCGTTGTCAGGTCGGCCAAGTTTTTGGTGCCGGTCTCATTCAATTTCTCCCCGGTAACCGCGGCAACCGAGAGTGGGATCTCCTGTAGTGATTGCACACGTTTAGTCGCGGTTACAAGAACTTCTTCTAGTGCGGGCGCGTCTTGAGCAATAGTCGGCATGCCGTAAATGGCAAGGCTGCTGATGACGAAGGCAAGAGTCTGAGATTTCCTAAATGGCATTATTATCCCCAGCGGTAGCAGGTGTAGTGTTTGATGGTGTCTTCAATGTGAGACAGCTAAAAAGAAAACGACTCTTCAAGGAATGCATCGTTTTCTGATGTGGTTTCGAACAGGTTAGCTATTTTGCACGAGACTACAATAAATGCCACTGCTAGGGAATTGGAAAAGAAATCTTAGGCGCCAATCTCTTCCTGAAGCATGAGAAAGTGGGTGTCTTTATGGTTTTTAGGGGCGAGGCAATAATAGTTTGTCCAATTAGGCGAAGAGATCGGCTTTCTTATCGAGGCGCTTAAAGGGGCGCATGCCGGGGCC
>NZ_CEXWTU010000139.1:0-13047 GCF_982758155.1 Marinagarivorans sp.
CTATTACGCCATATTTTCGCCTCGTCAAGCAAGCACCCCAAAACCCAAATTCCAGAAACTTATTCCGTGCATGCCCCTTAGCTTCATGGCTTTTAATTAGAAACTAATGTATCGAGGCATAATACTTACCCGCGCGAATTCCATAATCAGAATAAAAATCAGCCATGGGCTCTGCAATTTCCGCCAATGTTGAGGTCATCATTTTTTCGTAACCCGCCAATTCAAGACTAACCCCGGCAGGGTGCGACAAGCAGCGCGCAATACAAGCCACAGCCTGTATTGCTGATTTAATTTGCAGCGTTGCCCCCAAACCACAGGCCGGATCTAAACGGCAAAATGTAGACCCAATCAAAAAAACAGGATTAGCCAACGCCTCATACGGCTCAAGGCAAAATGGCCTTTTGTACCAACGTGCGTTAACAGCATTGTGGGGGATGGAGGCACCCACAATGGGAGCAGCCCAATGTGTTTTACAACCATTGCCCTCTTTATCATAGGCAGTCCAGCACCAACCATTGTCATTACTCTGGAAAAATACCGCGTGCTTGTGGTCAGTATTTTTGCTACTACGTGTTCTTTCCAGCCACAAATCATCGCTCAAATAAGTGCGCGCGTGCTGTGAAAACGGGCTGTGCGCCCCTTGGGCATTAATAACCCAACGACACAAAATCGGCTCTGATAACGTACTACTCGAAAGCTGTAAACAATGCCTATCGAAAGAGACAACAGCATCGTTCGAATTAATAATTGTGGCCCGTTGCGCAGCTTTCTCCAATAACTCCAATAGCTCCAACAATAAGGTTTTCAATTCGCCAACTGAAAACTGAAAACCACTTCCCAGCATTTTATCAAAAGGCGTATAAATACCGTTGCGGTGTATACCCCAAAAACGTCCACGCTGCACACGCTCTACATCTTGCGGGGCGAGTATGTGTGCAAGGCACCTTGCGCCTTCCGGCGACAAAGAATCAAAATCGGTTGGCTCAACCGCACACGGTTTAGCCAAATTGCTTCGCAACCACACAACACGCAAGCCCTGCTCGATTGCCGCTAAAACGGCCACATAAGCACCAAGCGAATCACCTAGCACCGCTAAATCATAATCACCGTTTTTTATTTTTCGTTTAAATGGCCACATGATGAAATTAACGTTTAGTTTAACCTTAGAGGAATAACACTATTATCTTCGTCATTGTGCGTAGCAATAATGCATAGCAACTCATCAATTGGTTGAATACGCCGCTTTAGCTCATCAGTACCTTTATTACGCTTAGCATATTTAGCAAAAAGGTATAGGTAACAACCCGTTGGAGTTTTTAGCTCATGCAGCTCTGGATTAATGCCCCATAAAACTTCCGGTAAATTGATGCAATCGCGCAAAGACGTCAACGGCGGAACCACAACAAAACTCACCAACCAAGAATGCCCCGTATTCCAACACTCTAATATCGCTTTAATGTCACCGTAGGCCGATAAGCGTCGATCAGCTTCGTACCGCCCAATATTACGTAATTTAGTAAAATCAACTTTATCAGCCTGATAATTAGTAACGTAGTCAGAACGTTCAATAGAGGCATAATTAACCACCCACTGATTATTATCACGCGTAATAAAAGGACCGTATTCGCCATCCCACCCGGCAGCAGCTGAAACAGCCGGGTCTTGGCGCAGGCCCAACGCCGAAGTCGGATAAATGCCTAGCTCCTCATCGGTTAGCGTTAATGCCGTACCCTTTGTACGCCGAAATGTCCGCGCCGCATCCGGCGATGCCGCAGGCCACATACCATTTGCCGCCGCACACAATTTAACGTCCTCTAAAAACGGAGACCCTAATCCAGAGGTATGATAATAAGGCGGCGAAAAATACGATTCACGGCTATAGGTAACATCCCAACCCGGCGCAAAAATATCCGATGCCTCATCCGTCATATAATGCGTATTGTTGTATTCTTTACTCGGACCTAATCTTTCCCCCTCTCTAGCGGCTACGGTAATGGCCGTTACCGTTTGCTCACTGGGTGAAAATATAGGCTCTCCTGTTACCGGGTCAGACAAGCGAAGATTCACCGCCAAGCGGCCTTCGCACAAGGCTCGCGGGCCACCTACGGCAAATAATTTTTCGTGTTGATAGATATCAATATTGCCCACGCGCGGCATAAAATCGGGCGCCGTCATCAGTGAATATGCCGGTTTAGCCTGTACCATTTGAGGTTTAAATCCAACTATTTCGGCCTTTACAAAGCCTTCGGCAATAGGGTCTTCGTACAATATGGCGGAATAGCCGCCTTGTGACAATTTTGCTTTAAAGCAACCCGGCTTTAATAAATTCAGATCCTCAATAAGCCCCTCTTGATTTAACACATGCCGAATATTGGTAAATTCACCACTTTCGCGAGGCGATAAAAAAACACGTTTGTCCGATTTAAATAAGCTAAGTAAAAAATTTAAAGCCAAATCTAAACCGGCCATCCAAATCGATTGCCCGACTCGCAAGGTGGTATAACGACGATTATTGTATGACAGATTAATTTTTCCCAGCCACTGATTTAGCCTTCTCGAATGCTCTTTGGGAACGACAAACGTAACGATAGAATCACCCTGCTTCGCCATGCGGCACATTTCCTGGGGGTTGCGCCATACAGTTACCCCCCCGGCGTACTCACTCGTAGCCGCAATATCGTCTCTATCACTGCGGTAATAAAATGGCGCTTGTTGAAGATCAAACTCACCGTCTAACGGCAGCTTACCGCGCGAGATCATTCTTTGGAGCTTATCGCTTTGATGATAATGCGAAAAGTTAAGCTGAATCGCCTCGCCCCCTAACAGCATGCCATCAAACAGTTTTAGCACCGGCACATAAAAAACACGACACTCGTCGCCAGAATGCGCTTTGCCCTGAATAGCCGTATTACCGCCCAATGCTTCCCGGCACAAAAAAACACCGTAGCGCGCGGGCTGCACTCGTGTTCCGCCACTTGAGTCGTTTGGCGTGGTATTAAAACACCGCCTTTGCGGTGAGTATTCCGGGGCATGCGTACCCACCCGACCAACGCCCGTACGGGAAAAAACAAGATCGGCATGGACTTGATGAGGCGTACGCTGGCTCACGCGATACTCGTAAGCCATCACAACAGGGGTTAAACCCGATAGCATTGTGTGAACTTGCGCAGACTCCAGTGCAGAGTATTTCTGGGCATAAATATAATTTTCGAGAGAGTCTATATCCTCTAGTGCAGGCCAGAATGTAATGCTCTCAGCGACAATACCTGGGTGCATTAAAGCGTGATAGAGCAAACTCAGTGATGGGTCACCGGGCTCAATCGCACGCTCGCCTTTAAGTGAGAACTCTTCAAAACCTTCAACACTGCGATCTACACCAAGGGGGTCTAAGCAGGTCTCATACGATACAGGCCAGCCATGGCAGGCAAATATAGGAAGCCAACCACCTTCAGCCAGTCGAACCAAAAAACCACTAAACCAATCACTCTGCGTACCCATCCACTCACCCCCAATGTATGCCATGCTTTTATATGCCAGCCATTGTAGAACCGGTTAACGGCTTTACCAATACCTGCATTCATATTTCAGCCATTAGTATTAGATATTGAAAGCTTCTGAAGATAGTTATTTTTGAGTGACAGCGAAGATGCCCGGCATTGCTTACAAGAACATATCCATATATAGGGGATCGACGTTGCCGAAAGCGGCGTGCTGGAAGCAAGTTATTAGAACAACGCATCGAGGTAGGAACCTCTTATTAGGCATTACATCCTTATAGGAATATACGTTATTGGGTAATGCATCGGGGCAGGAAACGCTTTGGTAGGCATTGCAGGAGCATAATGTCGAGGAGCTGAGCTATTATTCTCTCTCATTATCTCTCATTCATTAATTACCTCGTATCACCTCGCCCCTTACATATCTTTTATTTCGCCAACCGCTAAAAAATAAAATCAGCTTAAAAAAACATCAAGAACTAATAATAGAAAAATAAAATTGGCGTTTATCTCACTAACAAATAGATCAAAAAACTATAACAATTAGTAAAAACCTAAAATAACAACCATTTTCTCACCAAACAGACCTATCACAACACAGAACAAAAAATATTAAATTACTCCTTTAATTTCAACACCTTACATATTGATAAAAGAAAAATAAAACCAAAATCGTCGATTAAAAAAATTTTCCATCCTAAAAATTTAATGTTTTTAACTAACATTTGGATCAACCTCGATAAAAGCCTTCCCCTTCAAATGCAGAGCAGTAAAATAACCTTATTAAACAGGCATTAATCCCCAGATTTAATCAATGGAATTTTTCGCCGAAAACAATGACTCCACGCGAAGTATAAAGAAATAACAACCGCTTTTATCCCAAAAAAATAAATAAGACCGAAAAATCATAAATCGAGAACCAGCTCATACTTTTATAAAAATAAACACCAGTATCGGACGCTGTTTGCTTTAACTTAATCACATAAAAATGATTAGGGACGAGGCAATAATAGTTTATCCAATTAGGCGAAGAGATCGGCTTTCTTATCGAGGCGCTTAAAGGGGCGCATGCCGGGGCATGTAACGCTTTGAGCAACGAAGGTAAGGATGTCGAGATCAAGCATTAGTGGATTAAATATTGTTTCCTCGTCCCTTAATATCAGCTCAACCCACCTCAGCTCGGCGGCTAACGCCTTCCGTAAAAATCATGAGACCACTTATGAACGAAGCTTCCCGTACGAATATGCACAAGACTTCATGTCGAGTCGCCCTCATTTTTACAAGCCTAATTCTGGCGGCTTGTGTTGGCGCGCCACCCGACAATAGCAGTAGCGCACCCAGCAGCACTGCCAGTAGTAGCAGCGCGCCCGACAACCGAGAAAAGGTCAGCCGTCCAGGTTTGGCGGCACGCCTTAGCAAATTTGAATACCAAAACAGCGTACTGGATGTATTGGGGGTTGAGCTGCTACCCGAAGAGCTGGACGACTCAGCCGGCGGCATTCCTGACGATTCCGGTGATGGCGTGTTCAAGCACTTAGCCGACAACCAAACCAGTGTCGAACAGCACACCCTCGCCTATTTTCATGCCGCCGAAGGCATTACCAGCCGCGTAAACATTCCCCAACTACTCCAACTTAACGGCGTATGCCTACAAGCGACCCGCAACTGCGGTACCGCGCTTATCAATACACTGGGCCGCAAACTCTATCGCCGCCCACTGGATACGCCCGAAACAGACGCAATGTTAGCCGTTTACCAAGCCGCCCTGGATGAGCAATCGGATTACCAAGAAGCCGCGCGCTGGACCTTAATGGCCCTACTCCAATCGCCGCAATTTTTATTTAGAATGAACAACGAGCTTGTGGGAGTCGCCAACCAACCGCGCCAACTGGACGCCTATGAGCTGGCTGCTCGCCTTGCTGCATTTTTGTGGGTAAGCGTTCCAGACGAAAGCCTTTTACAAGCCGCAGCAAATAACAGCCTACTGCAAGAAAGCGGACTAAAAACACAGCTAGCCCGCATGCTAGCCGACCCAAAAGCTCGCCGCTTCACAGCAGTTTTCGCAACCGATTTCAGCCGAGCTCGCTTTGCTTCTTTTGAGGGTGCAACCGACGCCGATCGAATAGCACTGAATGAATCTATAGTCGCCAGTTTTCAAGATCACTTCTGGACCCAACAAGCCGGTATAGCCGATCTATTCACCACCACTCGATTCATTGTTAACCCCACCGTAGCCAACCTATTGGGAATAGAGATTGGTGGAGCGGCGCTTCAAGCCGTAGACGTATCCGACCTACCCGAGCGCGTAGGGCTAATGTCCCACCCAGGTATGATTGCTGGCATGGGTGACCGCGTAGTGGGCTCTTTTGTTAACCGCGGCAAGTATTTAATGGAGCGCCTACTGTGCGAACATCCCATCGATGTTCCCCCCGCCTTTTCTGCCCTTATCGATCAATTTACTGCCGACACTACGGGCTTTAACGAGCATGAGCGCGCCGAGATTCGCATGACACGCCCAGAGTGCTGGGGTTGTCACCAACAATTCGAGCCGCTGGCTTTTGGCTTTTCCCGCTTTGATGGTGCCGGACGCTATATAGGCGAAAGGGACGACCAAGACAAACCCCTTCCCCTCGACGGCTGGGTGCCCACGCAAGAAGCCGATGAACCGCGCTATGTGGATGTCGACAGCTACATGCAAATTCTTGCGACCAACCCTGTCATTCAAACTTGCATGACCGAGCACTTTATCGACTTTGCCACCTCACGAATCGGCGACAGTAAAGGTAAAAAAGAGGCCGAGCATGTTGGCCGCGAGTATATCGCCAGCGGATCCACCCTCACGGCCATGGTCGATGCCGTTGTACGCAGTTCTTTATTCCAAACCATAACTTCTTCACCCCGGGGTACACAATAATGAGAAAGATCCTCTCTCGCCGCACATTATTGCAAGGCGCAGGCGCCGCCATTAGCCTACCTTTTTTCGAAGAAATGTGGCCGCGTGCTGCCATCGCGCAAGAAGCTGCGCCGCCCATGCGACTTCTCACAATGTTTTTTGGCTTGGGCGTAGCGCGCGACGAAGCGGTTAAAGAGTTCAATGGGCCTCTTGCACCGTATCAACCCCTCGCCGACAAAATGGCTTTTTTTACCAACCTAGACGTAAAACAAGCGCATACGTTTGGCTCTGGCGAGCCCCACTTTAAAGTTGGCGATGTGATTTTTGTTGGCGACCCACAAAAACGTGAATATGAAGCCTCTGGCCCATCAATTGAGCAACTCGTTAAAAAGGAACTCCACCCCAACGGTGTCCCTACTAAACTGGGCTCAAAATCGGTAGGCATGTGGTTTCGCTCGGGCTCTGTTTCGCAATATACCCGGCACTGGAACCATGATGGCAGCCCAGGCGAACGGCCAGAACGTCGCCCAACCCGTATATTTGAAGAAATGTTTGGTGATGGAAACCCAGCATCCGCTGGCGAACCCGACCTAGCCGCAATTCGAAAACAACACCTTAAACGCAGCGTTTTAGATTCAATTGTTGGGGAATATAAGCGTTATACCGGAGACAATTCGCCACTCGGTGCCGACTCCAAAGCCAAGCTTTCTGTTCACCTTGATAATATTCGCAATGTTGAAAAACGCTTAGCGCCACTAGAGGCTGCACTTGATGACGCTATCGCTCAAGAATGCAAAAACTTCAGCACCGTTGTAGACCCCGACGGTATTCCTTACGATCTACCGCAAGGTGGCTCTGGTGGCAGCGCGCCCATCATTGCGCACGAAGATTTACTCGAAGCCTTTAAACTGCAAGGCGAACTCATGGCCCTTGCACTGCGTTGCGATGTTTTACGTTTTGGCAGCATGCTTTTTGTCGGCTCTGGCGGGCATGTTGGTCTTCGCGGCACCTACAACAGCAATGTGGGCACACTTGAATTCAACAAAGATTTACCCGGCACCAGTGCGCACGACGCCTACTTCCACAAAAATCGGTGGGACAAATGCAAAGTGCACGCGCATTATTGCCAAACCGCTTTAGCCAGCGCACTCATCGCAATGGACAACCCCGACTACCTAGAATCAAACGGAAAAACCGTACTCGACAACAGCCTCGTCATTCTAGGCACAGACTACGGTGGTGGCGGCTCGACCATTGGCCATCAACCGGAAGGCGTCTTCCATGCCATTGCTGGCGGTAACGGCCATTTCAAACCAGGCTTTTACGACAACCAGCACAATGTGATCGACGTGTACGAAGCAGCACTTAAACCCTACAACCTATCCACCGGCATGGGCACTGGCCGCCACAACAGCTTCCGCTATACCCCAAGAAATATTAACGGGCTACACGTTTAAACAGCCGTATATTCGTTAGGCTTAGGGGCGTGCATGAAATAACTTCCCGTTTTTGAATTCCTGGGTGCACGCTTGCCTTCGTTAAAAATATTTGCAATAGCCAGCTATTACGCCATATTTTCGCCTCGCCAAGCGTGCACCCACAAAACCAAATTCCAGCAACTTATTTAATGCACGCCCCTTACCCATCAAGTTAAATGTTGATGGGTAAGCCTTTTTTAAAAGCAGTATTAAAGAGTAATCATTAATCGACCCGCCCCTACTCACCATGGAACGGCTCTACATTACGGCGACCACCCAGTGATTTAGATACAAGAATCACCAAGGCTTCCACCACCAATCAGGGTTTATTTTGTGAAAAATTATTCAGAAAACCTATAAAACTGAAAAATTAGTTTTCCGCATCCTCTGCAGCCTCACTTCAACCATCTTATTGACGCTACAAAACAATCCAGAAAAATATATTTCCATAGCACTATCAATACAGGAACATATTGATGTATTTAAAAAATCCTCCTAAAAATTGGATTAATGATTTATCGGGCCATTCAAAAAACGCTAACAGTAAAAACTTATTGGATCGAATTGAAGGCCCAAGCAATTTTATTCCACTGATTAGCGCGTGCCAAAACATTGAAGACCTGCAGGTAATTACCGCCAGCCTAAGAGATTATTTTGGCTTTGATATTGCTACTTTCGGCCAACTTGCTATTAAGGAGAAACAAGCCGCCGGCTATATTCTAGCGAGTGATGAGTCCCCATGGAGTAAAGCACTACAATGGATTGACTACTACAAAAAAAATATTTTTGCGCACGATCCAGCGCTTACGTGGGGGCAAGAACGATCAACCCCAATTATCATCAATGATATCCATAAAAAAAATAATCTAACGCCTTATACCACAAGCATGCTCAATGCGATGGTCGATTTTAACGTGAGTCAAAGCATATTAATTCCCGTTCGTGCATCAGCGCAGCATCACTTTGTTGTCAGGCTCACAAGTTTGGGACAAAAAACCATGACGGAAAGAGACCTTAATCATCATCTACCACTTATCACCCTGATATGCTTGCATTTATCCGAAGCTTTTTCGCGACTATTCACTGCGCCCGCCATGGCAGAGAAGCCCCCCAAACTTACAAAAAAAGAGCTAATGATATTAGGTTTGGTAGCCGAAGGTAAAAATACAAACCAAATGGCCGGCATACTTAACATCTCAGAAAACACTATTTTGTTTCACATGAAAAACATTCATAAAAAACTTAATGTGCAGACCCGCCAACATGCCATAACTAAAGCCTTATCGCTGGGTTTAATCAATTTATAGCTCTGTCCAAGCACTATAAACGGGCATAAAAACCGACACTTAACATCATACTAGCGCCAAACACTACAAGATCTTGTAGTACTTCCTATCGTATAGCCACTATAAAATGCGAACAAATCCACATTTCTATGCCCACGGTTAAGTTCATTAACAGCAACCGCTTTTCTTGGATTGATTGATCTTTATGGAATTTTTCTTTTAGGTCAAACCCTTCATCTAAAGCATATTTTTATGGATTTTGGATAAAAAAGTATTCACACAATCACTTTTTGTCATTGTTTTATTTATATATGGTTGCGATTAACTTGAGACTGATTTTTAGAAAGAGTTAGCTAAATGTAATCGCTATGATAATTATTTTTTAATTTTAAGGATGGAGTTTTAATAGATGGTCTTGGATAAGTTATTAACTAAAAAACGTTTATTTTTGTGTGCGACGGCAAGTATTTTTGTTTTGGGGAGCATGGCCGCTAGTGCAGATACCACATTTGTGGTCAACTCTACCGCGGATGATTCGGATATTTCGCCTGGCGATGGAGTTTGCCAAACTTCCGCCAGTGTTTGTACTCTGCGAGCGGCAATAGAGGAGGCAAACGGTTTAGCTGGGGAGGATACTGTGGAAATCCCGGGCGGGATTTATCATACCGATCTTATTTACATTAACGATGATATAAATATCATCGGTGGAAATGGAACGATATTGGAAGGTCAAAGTGCCGTGGGTGACCAGGCTTCTTGGTTGTTTGACGTACGTCCAAGCGTCAATAATGTTACCTCGAACGTGACTATTTCTAAGTTAACTATTCAGAATTTTAGGGACGATTCTGGCGCGGGAGCGCAATCTGCTGTTACTAGTCGAAGTGGCAGCATCACGAAGCTAATAGATGTGGTGGTTACCAATAATTATTGTAGCCTCAATGGTGGCGGTGTAAGTAACTCCGGCAAGATGTACATTACAAATAGCGAAATTTCTCATAATTCGACTCGAGCAAATGCATTAGGTGCGAATGGCCGTGGTGGGGGTATTTTTAATACTGGCACAATCGAAATATCTGGGAGTTTAATTTATGCGAATTTCGCGGGTAAGGGCGGCGGCCTAATCATGAATGGCGGCCAAGCGAAGGTTTCGAATACAACTTTTTCGGAGAACACTTCATTAGCCGAAGGTGGTGGTATAGGTGTTGTGTATGGGCGTGTAGATATCGTTCATTCTACCATCACAAAAAATAAAACCGCCTTAGGTGGCGAAGCTGTAAGGCGACATGGCGGTGGAATATATGCTGGTGCAATATCCGGACGAACTACCGCGCTTAACATCTCTAACTCTATTGTTGCGGATAACGTTGGTAGTGGGTATTTGCAAAGTGATTCCGTTGATTGCTACAAGCACCCAGACGCATCACTGATTTCTTATGGTAATAATATTATTGGCGAACTTACCAATGACTGTGACATTGTCAATTATGAAAATGGGGATTTGACCGACATACTTTATGGATCTTCGTCAAATCCACTTGATCCTAAACTATCAGAGGAGCTGGTAAGCCTAGCAGGAGAGCCAGCAAGTTACCCGTTGCTGGAAGGTAGTCCTGCTTTGGATGCGGTAGTCGCGGAACTACCGACGCAACACAGCGAATTTCGATGTACCTATTCAGACCAGCGCGGCGTGCGTCGCATGGCTGAATCTGTATATGGTGGCGAGGCTGTTTGTGATATTGGTGCCTACGAAGAACGATTACAAACAACACTTATTGAAGCTGAAGATGCTGATTTATCGGGCGCGTTAGTTTCGGGCGTATGCTATGAAGGCAGCGGCGGCCAGTGTGTGAGTGCTTACGGGCAAAGCTTTAACAACTATGCTGGCGCCAATGACAGTAATCGAATGATGTTTTCAGCTTACGTAGACAAAGCCGGTTATTACAGTCTTGATGCTTGGGTTCAAGCGGCGTCTTTGGTCGATGATTCTTTTTATGTGAGTATTGATGGCGAAGAGCCGTTTATTTGGGACACTGAGGTTTCTGGTGCTGAAATAAAACAGCAACGTATTGTTCCTCGACAGGGCGCTACCCCCAATCCGCAAACGGATTATGGGTATTACTTCCTAGGGAAAGGCAGTCACACCATCGAGTTTTTTTTACGTGAAGGTGGCACGGTATTGGATCGTATTGCGATAACCCAGGCGGCCTCACAGTTTGGGGGTTTATTGGATGGGGTTATGTCAGCCTCATCTGAACACGTTACCGCTTTTTCGAATACTAGTTTTAAATTCTATTCGGCCTCATATGCGAATGACCAGCAACAACACACTGAGTGGCGTAGCCACAAAGACGAAGGCGGG
The DNA here is from genome assembly GCF_982758155.1 of Marinagarivorans sp. Lineage (NCBI taxonomy): Bacteria > Pseudomonadati > Pseudomonadota > Gammaproteobacteria > Cellvibrionales > Cellvibrionaceae > Marinagarivorans > Marinagarivorans sp. Next base: position 11,514 of record NZ_CEXWTU010000139.1, read on the forward strand.
AGCGCCTGGATTGAGTTGAGCTTGCAGGAGCCACACGTTATTAATACCGTGGTTTTAGATTGGTCTGCCGGCTACCATGCGGCAACGTATGATATACAAGTCTCAAATGACGGCTTTAATTGGCAAACGGTGTACTCCTCTGGACCCTTTAGTTACGGCGGCCAACACAAAATCGCACTAAGTGGAACTGGAAAGTATATTCGAATGCAAGGAATATCATTTTCCATATGGTCATCTAACTTTGGGCTTAAAGATTTCCGAGTTTATGGCACGCCCTTGGCTGAGCCTGCGGAATTTGACATGCTTTTTGATGAGATTGATCAAAACTTCTTCCCTTATGCCTCTGGCACCATCAATAATGTATTTTTAAAGCAAGGGCAAAATAGCTTTACTATTGATTTGGATAGTTTATTTACCGACCCCGATGGTGAAAGCCTTAATTTCAATAAGGATGGCAGCAACAGAGATTCGCCAAACGTCAGTTTCACTGATGCATCGAGAAAAACGATTCGTATCGAACCTACCGAGATTGGTACGGAAACTTTTGAGATTATTGCCAGCGACTCTTCCGGGGAAGAAGCCGTGCTAACTTTTGAGGTGACAGTACTAGCTCAAAATACGGCTCCAACGGTTGTGAATCCTATTGCGGATAGGGTGATGTATTTGGGGCAGCCCTGCCAAACAATTGATATGGATACGGTATTTAAAGATAACGATAATTCCAGCCTGACTTACAACAATAATACTAACTCGCTAAACGGAAACTTCTTGGGCGGCCCTTCAAAATTCGAAATTTGCACAAATAGAATAGGTGAAGATACTTTTGACATTACAGCAACCGATGCTGAAGGTGCCGAAGCCGTAAATTCCTTTACCGTTCGCGTAGAGGGTGAAACCAGCGAAGTACAACCCGAGCAAATGACGGCGTTGAATGCGACGATCGATAATAATCATTCGGGTTATACTGGCGCCGGGTTTTTAAATACTGAAAATGCCGTAGACACTTGGTTTGAAATACCAATAGTCGTTACGAATACTGGCAGTAAAGTTGTAGATATATACTATGCAAATGGCTCTACAGCTCGGCCATTGAACATTTATCTAAACGGCGAATACGCAACCACTATCGATTTACCCGGTACCGGTTCGTGGTCGAATTGGTCATCGGCATTCACCGCAATTGAGGTGTTGGAACCCGGCTTCCATATTTTACGATTTGAAGCGACAACGGCAGGTGGTGCTCCGAATATCGATAAAATCGAGATGGGATCCTTATAGTGGCTCTATCGTGAAGACTACCTACCGAGGTAATCTTCATATTCTTTGACATGCAGGGCTAACCCTTTAACAAGAATCGAATGCTGTTAAGCATTCGATTCTTGTTAAGTCTTTTGTAAGGGGGTCAAAAAACAAAATGGAACACCCTCAAAGCATTGATGAGCCAAACTTACATGGCACCCACAAGCATTACCCCTAAAAACCAGCCCTTTCAAGGTGAAATAAAAACCATCGTGGATTAATTTTCAGCAAAAAG
>NZ_CEXWTU010000140.1:0-2178 GCF_982758155.1 Marinagarivorans sp.
TGCAATGTCTAATAAGGGGCTCCTGCCCCGATGCGTTACCCTACTGACCTATGTCCTATAGGCCCCGGCATGCGCCCCTTCGAGCGCCTTGCTGAGAAAGCAGGAGCCCTCGCCTAATTGGACAAACTATTATTGCCTTGCCCCTAAAGCCCCTGAAGACACCTCAATAAATGCACTTTTTCCGTAAGAGTATTGGTAGAGCCATTTTTACATTCTTCACAAGCTTCGAGCCTTAGAGCGTTTGGTCTACCAGTATGGATAGCACGCATGCGCAATAAATTGCCATTTGCGATGAGATTGGCGGCATAACGTTCAATATGGCGCCGCGCTCGCATCTTTTCTGTCGCTTGGCATAGGCTCTGCTATATATAGAGGTACACGTCAAGATATCGACATTCTAGTAAAGGCGATGTTTTGGGGGTGAGGTGAAGATAGTTTATCCAATGAAGGGATTGGCTTGCTTATCTAAGTGCTTAACGGGGCTAAGCCATAACCCATTGAGTGACGAAGGTGAGGGTGTCCATATCAAACATTAATAGATAAACTTATATTCCTGCGCTCCATATATTGATTACGGATTCAAGGCTGAGGTTGCTCATGTTTGAAAACAAAACACTTTTAATTACGGGTGGTACCGGTTCTTTTGGTAAAAAACTCACAAAAACGCTGCTTGAGAAGCATAACCCTAAAAAAATTATTATTTTCTCGCGTGACGAGCTAAAACAATTTGAAATGCAGCAGCAATTTAATAATGAAAAAATGCGTTATTTTATTGGCGATGTTCGTGATAAAGAGCGTATATCGCAAGCCTGCGAGGGCGTTGACTATGTGATTCATGCGGCAGCGCTGAAACAGGTGCCTGCTGCAGAATACAATCCTATGGAATGTATTAAAACGAACATTAATGGTGCTGAAAATGTTATTAGAGCAGCGCTTGCCAACCGTGTGAAAAAAGTGATTGCGCTCTCGACGGACAAAGCCGCTTGCCCGGTTAACCTCTACGGCGCTACTAAATTAGCCTCTGATAAGCTTTTTGTCGCGGCCAATAACATGGCGGCGGAAAAGTCAGAATTTTCAGTTGTGCGTTACGGTAATGTGGTGGGCTCTCGAGGTTCTGTTGTGCCCTTTTTTCAGCAATGGGTCGCTGATAATAAAGGTGATCTACCCATTACTGATCTTGAGATGACGCGATTCTGGATTACTTTGCAGCAGGGCGTTGATTTTGTATTAACGAATTTTGCACGTATGCAGGGTGGTGAAATCTTTGTACCTAAAATCCCGAGTGTAAGAATTACCGATTTAGCCGAGGCCGTTGCGCCTGGTGTTAAAACCCAAGAGGTAGGTATTCGCCCGGGTGAAAAATTGCATGAAACAATGTGCCCACAAGACGATTCACATTTAACGGTCGAGTTTGATGATCACTATGTGATTACGCCCACCATTAAAATGTATCGATCAGTACATTTTGAAAAAAATAGGTTAGACGAGATAGGGCATCCTGTACCCAAAGGGTTCTGCTATAACTCGGGCAGTAATAGCGATTTTTTAACAGTTGAGCAAATTCAAGCGTTACATAAGAGCGCGGATCTATGATCCCATACGGTCGCCAATGTATTGATGAAGACGATATAGAAGCGGTCGTGCAAGTGCTGCGTTCACCTTGGTTAACGCAAGGTCCAGCAGTACAAGCGTTTGAGAAAGCGCTAGCCTCTAAGGTCGGGGCTGAAAACGCCATTGCGCTGAGTAATGGAACGGCAGGGCTGCATTTAACTTGCTTGGCCTTGGGTTTAGGCAAGGGTGATTATTTATGGACTACACCGTTATCTTTTGTGGCTTCGGCCAACTGTGGTTTGTATTGCCAAGCGAGAGTTGAATTTGTTGATATAGAGCCTACAACCCGTAATATTTGTCCCGAAAAACTCGCAAGCCAATTAGCGCAAGCTAAAACGGCGAATATTCTACCCAAGGTGTTAGTGGTCGTGCATTTTGCCGGCTTACCGTGTGATTTAAAGCCGATTCGGGAATTAACGGATCGCTACGGAATATATTTAATTGAAGATGCAGCTCACGCCATTGGCAGTGTTTACGAGGGCCAACCCATTGGCAGTGGAACCTACAGTGATGCGACGGTATTTAGTTTTCATCCGGTTAAAACTTTAGCGGCAGGGGAAGGTGGGG
>NZ_CEXWTU010000140.1:2188-12972 GCF_982758155.1 Marinagarivorans sp.
GGCGGTAGTGACGAACGACGCAGAGCTGGCAAACCGTATTCGCCAGCTCGCGAGCCATGGGGTAGAGCGGGACAGTGAGTGTTGGCAGTATGAGGCCGTCGCCCCGTGTTATTACGAGCAGCAGGCACTGGGTTTTAATTATCGGTTAAGCGATATTCATGCGGCTTTAGCTTTATCGCAATTGAATAAGTTAGATGTGTTTGTCGAGGCGCGACGAGAAAAGGCGGCACTGTATTTAAAGGGGCTATTAGATACCTCACTGCAACTGCCTGTAGAGCATTCTAATTGTTATTCGGCGTGGCATATTTATGTTGTTACGTTTGAGTCGTCGGATCAGCGTGATCGCTGCTATGCCTTTTTGCGTGAGCATGACATTCTTACTAATGTGCACTATATGCCTATCCATAAGCAGCCATATTATCGTCCACTCGCACGATATTTTGGTAGTGAGTTCCCCGCGGCTGAGCATCATCATTCCTGCTCACTGACATTGCCGTTATTTGTGACCTTAACCGCTGAGGAGCAAGCGTTGGTGATCTCATGCGTGAAGGCAAGTTTATGACAGTTTCAGCTTCCACAGTACTGGCATTAATACCCGCACGAGGTGGCTCAAAGCGCATCCCCCAAAAAAATATTCGCCCGTTTTTGGGTAAGCCTATTATCGAATATGCCGTTAAAACTGCGCAAATTAGTAGTTTATTTGACGATGTTGTTGTTTCAACGGATTGTGAAAGTATTGCAGCGGTTGCGCGTGATAGTGGCGCCACAACGCCGTTCCTTCGCCCTGTACATTTAGCCGATGATTTTGCAGGTACGCAGGCCGTTGTTGAGCATGCAGTGGCTACGTTGGCAGAGCAGGGCCGCCACTATGATTATGTTTGTTGCATTTATGCGACCAATCCATTGCTGCAGACTGAATCCCTTATTAGCGGATTTAATTTATTGTTAGAAGGCGAATGTGACTATGTTGTTTCTACGGTCGCGTTTGATTTCCCCATTCAGCGAGCTTTAATGCGTGATGGCTCCCGTGTCATTCCTTATCAGCCAGAGGCAATGGTCGCACGATCACAAGATTTAACGCCGATGTATCATGATGCGGCGCAATTCTATTGGGGGAAAAGTGAAGCGTTTACAGAATCACGAAAATTGTGGGGGGGTAAGACGCGTGCGGTCGTGCTACCAGCCTCTCATGTACAAGATATTGACACCCTGGATGATTGGGGTGTTGCGGAAATAAAATATCAGCGCTTGCAGGAACAGTCACGTGGCTAATGGTCTTGTGTTATTTCGCGTGGATGCGTCTCATTTTTTGGGTAATGGGCATGTTGTCCGCTGCGTGGCATTAGCCGAAGCGCTTCTTGATGAAGGGTATGCATGTGTGTTTGCTTGCCGTGACTTACCGGGAAATGCGATTACTTGGTTGCAGCAGCGATTTTTTGAGGTTGAAATATTATCGGCCCCCGAAACGGTAGTGCCTGCCAATCGCGATGATTTTACAGCTTGGGGGAAAAGTAAACCTCTGTGGGATGCTCATGAATCAGCGAAAACGTTAAATCGAGATGACGCAACATGTATAGCCAGCAGCGCAGAGGAAACAGTTTCAAAAAATATAAAATTGCTAGTTGACCATTACTCCGACACTAAATAGCGGAAGTGTGTAATGAAATTATTTAATAAATTGAAAGCTATCCACCATCAGATGTTAGAGGCTAGAAAGGACGAGCGACCTAATTCGCCTAAAGAACTTAAGGGCTTGAGTAAAGAGTTTAGCTTTACCGTTGGGATGTTTAACGGCTCTTTAGCTGAAGGCAGGAAAAATAATGTGAGTAATTAGTAGTGAGGCGTCTAAATGAAAATGAAAATCCTATTAAAAAGGTTCTCTTTTTAGGCTATAACGAGTCACAAAGTGAGCTCATTAGAGCGCTTATTATTAAGAACTGTTTGGTAGATCATACTGACGAAAAAATTGATGGAATTAGTGGGTATGACTTTGTAGTTAGCTATGGGTATGGTCACATCCTAAAGCCTAATGTAATCGAAGATCTTGGATGCCCAATATTCAATCTTCATATTTCGTATCTTCCTTATAATCGCGGCGCACACCCCAATTTTTGGTCATTTTTTGACAATTCTCCAGCTGGTGTAACAGTTCATCTTATCGATGATGGCGTTGACACCGGGCCAATCGTTAGTCAAAGGTACGTCAATTTCAAAAAAGAGGAAGATACCTTCCTAAAGACTTACAAAACACTTGTCGGAGAAATGGAAAGTCTATTTTTAGATTGTGTGGATTCAATACTTACCGACAAGTGGACTGCAAAGAAACAAAGAGGTATTGGCACACATCACTATGTAAGAGACTTACCATCAAACTTCGCTGGCTGGAATTCAAATATAGAGAAAGAAATCGCAAAGCTTAATCAGGAAGGGTTGAAGTATGAATAATTCAAAGTTTTCTATCGGTTTTCGAGACATTTCAAGTAAGTTTCCCCCTTACATAATTGCAGAAGTGTCAGCAAATCATAATGGATCTATTGAGCGAGCTAAGGCGACAATTATTGCTGCTAAAAATGCTGGAGTCGATGCGGTAAAAATTCAAACTTATACGCCAGATACCATGACCATTGATGTCAAAAATCCGGATTTCTATATTACAGATGGGCTTTGGAAAGATAGATCTCTATATGATCTTTATAGCGAAGCTTATACTCCGTTTGAGTGGCATAAAGAGCTATTTCGATATGCTCAAGAGGTTGGCGTTACGCTATTTTCCTCTCCATTTGATGAAAGTGCTGTCGATCTTTTAGAGTCGCTTAATACTCCAGCTTACAAAATTGCTTCGTTTGAAATTGTTGATTTACCCTTAATTAGGTACGTCGCAACAAAGAATAAACCGATTCTTATGTCTACCGGGATGGCGTCGTTAAATGAAATCGGTGAAGCAATTGAAAGTGCTAAATCAGCTGGAAATAATAAGATTGCGTTGTTTCATTGTATTAGTAGCTATCCAGCACCCATAGCCGAAGCTAGCTTGAATTTTATTAAAATATTGCGCAAAGAATTTAACATTCAGGTAGGGCTTTCAGATCACACGATTGGTAATCTCGCTAGCGTTGTCGCAACCTCATTAGGAGCTACTATCATAGAAAAACACTTTACTTTGAATCGGAGTGATGGAGGAGTTGACAGTGGTTTTTCACTTGAACCGATGGAAATGAAATCACTTGTTGAGCAGACAAAAGAAGCCCATTGTGCTTTAGGTCCTAACTCTTTTATTCGTTCGTCTGTAGAAGATTCGAATAAGGTTTTTAGGCGTTCGCTATATTTCGTAGACGATGTAAAAAAAGGTGAAATAATAACGAGTAAGCATGTGCGACGTATTCGCCCAGGATTTGGTTTGGAGGCAAAATATTTTGATGATGTGATTGGCTCTGACTGTCTGAAATCGGCAAAGAGAGGTGATAGGCTAACATTTGAACACTTTCGAACTGGAAATATTTAGTATGAAATTTTTAGTCGTTTTATCTCACCTAATGTCTCAAAAAAGTGAACTGGGCGCAGAATCATGTGCGCGTGCAAGATTGGCAATTGAGAAATTTAATGCTGATAAGTATGAGTTTTTAATTACTAGCGGTTGGGATTATCGCGGTGATTGCGAAACACCCATATCGGATGTTGTAAAAGATTTTATAGTTGAGAATTCAGACATCGAGAGTGATTCCATTGTATCACTCTCGATGTCAAGAGATACCGTTGGTGATGCGTATTATTGTTTAGAGTATTTGCAGCAATATCCGATAAAGCAGCTACATGTAGTAACGTCGGATTACCATGTGAGTAGAGCAGAAATAATATTCAAAAAGTTTTTTTCAGATTGCGTCAGTGTCACAGTTTGTGGTGCGAAAACTATTCCCATAAATGACGAAGAAGTTCTGATGCACGAAGCACGATCACTTAATGCTTTTGAACGAACATTCTTGGGGGCTGACTGCTCTGATATGCGCTCTATTCATCATACACTTTCAATAAAACATCCTTTCTATAATGGTGAAATATATCCCAAGATTTAGTGATTTTGAGTGATTGCTGACTAGTCTGAAGCATTCAGGTGAAAAGGCCCGCCAAACCAAACCAAACCTAGCCTCGGTCGCCCTTGGAGTTCGGCCCTCCAAAAGATTATTTTTATCACGTCTCGTAATTTCATCAAAGAGCTTTTGCTCGCTGTTCGGTGGTTCTGGGCCATTTGTTTTAGTTGTTTTAATTAAGTTTTAACATCTCACGCAGCGCTATCCTTAGCGCTGCGTGAGATGTTAATGAATTGGCTGGTGCACTTTCTCATTGAGGCTGGCATCAGTAATTGTACAAAAAATTGAGTGGGTGTCCTTCCATTATTTTAGTTTTGGTAAATTTCAAGTTCACTAATTTGAACAAAAGAGTCGCCGTAGTTATTGCTTAACAATAACCTTAAATATCGGGTGCTAACATCTGAAGTCAGGGTTACGAATTGATCTCCCACATTGTCTAAAGTAAAGGACTGTTCATCATGGAATGTAATTCCGTCATTAGAGGTCTGCACCGTAATTTCTTTTGGTAATCGTCCAAGGTTCAGCGCTGCAGTATTAAGTGCGACTCTAAAGCTCGACGCTGTTGCAGTTTGCCCAAAATCAACTTGTAACCATTGGTTTGTATTTAGCCCTGCAATTGAAAGCCATTCCCCCCTATTAATTTTTTGAGTTGCATCACTATTGAGTAGGCTTGTGTAAGTATGACCGTCAAAAGCTCCTGCTGGACTATCTAGGTGATATGAACTGCTTGCGGAATAGTTTTGGATTGATAGATGATTGGTTCCAATTAATGCAATGTTTTTATATTGACCAGATGTATCAAGAGTATTTATTTTTTCTATCAGCTCAAAAGATATCGTAGACTCGTTTGGAATTGAGTATGCTTCCCCAGCTACACTGCTTTCTTTCTTGTGCATTAGCTGTAGAAAATCGTCAGCGTCTAATTTTGTATAAAAATAAGCGTTGTTAGTAGCGAGTCCAGCCGGACCTTCTTTACGAGTACCACCATATGCATAGGAGCCATTTAGAATATTTAGGCTATTCTTCATAATGTACGTTTTTACTTGACTACGGCTGAGGCTATTACTATTCCAATTTAGTTGATAGCTAACCCTGTATATACCTGACGTATTGATAGAAAAATTTGTGGCATTTGTAATTGCAACATTGCCAGAGTTAATATCCTTTGTGTCAAACATGTAGGGTGCGGAGGTATCAATGTGCACATTGATACCTCCGGTCATGTCCGAATACTGATCAACACTTGCGTTAACTTGTAAAGATGAAATGCTAATAAATAGTATTATTGTTTTGCTGATAAAGTTCATAAGGTAATTTCTCTCGATAATTGTAGTGTTCCCTGCGCTCAGTAAATATTTCTATGGGTTTCTGTTTTTTCAGACTTTAGGGGTCGCGCAGATATTGGTTAATTTGTAACGTATATTCTAATTGTTTGGTATGATATTGCGTAGTTAAAAAAGTTTTTATACTAATTTTTTAAGCGTAAATTTAGAATGGATTGCTAAGGCTTTAAATAGTTAAAGCTTACCGAAATAGGGTAGTAAAAATAGCATGAAGGTGGAAGAGCTAAGGTCTATAGTTTAACATGTTTAGTTTAAAGGCGCGTGTGTATGAAGTGAAGTGTCGAAATTTATTATTTTTTACATAGCTAATTCTTGTCATTAAAGTTCATTGGGGGGGGCGCTATCGTGAAGTTGCATTAACAAAATTGGAATGGTTGATAATATGGGTGTGCCAGCGCAAGTGATGTCAAAATACGCCCAAATCAATATGAAAAATATTTCTTTTAATCGTAGAGGAGGGGACTCGCCCTTAGCATCTACCAAGGTACTCTTGTGCAACTAATTAACGTCTTTTCTTTTGATGTTTTGAAGTGGTGGTGGCAGTGCTGAAATATATCTGGTGTTTACGATGGTGAAGGTTTTTCCTCTGTTGTGCCAAAATGAGGTCCGCACCTAACCACCTAAAACATTTACTCATTTTTAAAAATCGTGTAAATCTTCGCCGCAGCCCAACTAGCCTTTAAGCTGCCAAGGCACTAAGTTCTCCAAAGGATCGCTTTCATCGCACCCGGCCTCAGCAAGGATGCGTGGGGGTAGACTTTGCAGGAGCGCAAGGTCGTAGATGGCCTGAGCGGCCCAGAAAATGATCAATTTCCCGGCCTATTTGAGCATGGCTGAATAGGTACAAATTTTTTAAGTAACGCCAAAGTTTTTTGTTGCTGACTTTCGTAGTTCTTGATTTTTCGTGCTCTTCATTTTTAATCAATCCTTTACCTCCAGTCGCACGGCTTCTTTGTCAGTAGTGGTGTCGCACAGTAAGGGTGTTTTTTCCATAAACGTAAAAGCGTGATCTAATAGTTTTTGATACTGTTCTCGCCCTTTGCGGTAACTCTCTAAAAATTCTTGTTCATTCCGGCTAAATAGTGTTGATTGGACTAGTAGTGTAAATGCAGAGTTAATGCTGCCTCGGAATAGAAGCTTATACAATGGCTTTGTCGTAAGAATATGCTTGAATATCCTTTGCATTGTTGTATGTAATTCGGCTGAATTTTTTATGCGTGCAGGTAGGTCAATCCGGTTCTTGAGTGCCTGTAAGTCTTTTAAATGGCGCTGTTTAAATTTTTTCTCAGTAATCGTTTTGGGCGATAGCGTTTTTATGTTTTGGGTAAGTAGTTGGTTAATGATATCTGTTTTATGGGTTTCGGTAAAAACAGGGAGGTCTTCAGTTACGGTGGGTATCGTTCCATCGATATAGGCGCCGTCGTTGGGGTTGTATATCGATAGTTTAATGCCTTGGCGATTAACCTGCGTGATCAACATTTCCATGCTGCTTCTGGTGGAGTGAAGAATTGGCGTTGTTGATACTTCGCCACCAAAGTTCCCGGCAATTTTGTAGTTGTTTGCGCTACTGTTACTTTTCTCCTCTTTTTTCTTTTCAATGTCGTAATAAATGCTTAATGATGAATGATGATTATCATCGTCTTTCATTCCTAAGTCGACTCCCACCAATACTATTGTACGAAAACCGAGTACCAGAGCCGCCGATAAGCCAGCGTTTGTTACCGTTGGGTTGCACAGTACAAGTTTTGGGGGGGTTTTTTCGGGGTAGGTTTCTTCAATAAGGAGCGAGCCTAAATCATTAGGTTTTAGTGCCAGGCAAACATCGTCAAATAGCTCGGTCATTTGTGGTGCTGCAGTGTTTAGGCAGATTAGACGTATGCCTTTTCTATACTCGGCAGTTGTGCCGTGTTTAATATAGGAGGGGGTTGCCGCGTTGCGTTCCATTTCAATATGGAAGTCTGGCTTAATTCCTGTTTTTGCGAGTGAGCTAATGGCAGTGCCGCAGGTGATGATAATGGCATTATCGTGGTTGTTTCGAATGTAGTCGATATGTTTGTCTAGCGATGGGCCATTACCAATTAAAATAACGGGCGTGTTGTGTATGGGAGGGGTGTTGCCATGAAGGTAAGGGAAATGTTGGTTGATGTTGTGTACTGTATGCGCAAGGCTAATTTGTTCATCATCAAAAAAACCGGTGCCGGCTGCCGCTAGATGAAATTCTTTACGATAGACCTCTAAAAATTCGCTTTCCTTTTTACTGTTGAAATGGCGAAAAATATAGGTGTAAACAATATTAAAAAGACCAATTTTGTCCGTTAGAAGCTTCATATCTGTCATGGCATCTTTTGGTGAAACGCCAATAAAGAGTTTAAGCATTCGTCCTTTGCTACACATCTTATTTAAAATGGGTATCCAATCTATAGTGTGTAACGCGGCATAAAAGGAATCTTTATGTGGATCGAAAATGCAAAGATTGTAGATGTCTAATTCTTGCACACATTTTTCGATATGATAGCCAAGCCCGCAACCTGTTACTAACATGAATCCAATAGGTACATCAATATGCCGTTTTTGAAGACCTTTTAGTGGTGAATATTGATCGATTAAATTATTGATGATAATGGGGTGTATGTGCTTATCATTGCTAATTCTGGTTTTTCCGAAATTAATGTTTGATAAGGTAGGCGTTTTCTTGAACGCTTCAAATTGTTCTTCGCAAAAAACGGCTGGGTCACCTGTGTAAACGGGTTTGTTGTTGAGTTTATAGTTTACAAGGTTTAAAAATCCATCATCGGTATAAAGTAGGCGCAGCTCCTCCGGTTGGTAGTTATGAAACTGATCATAAATTTGAGGGGCAACCTGCTTGAACGCCTCTAAGTTGCGCTTAAAGGTGAGCTCCAGTTTCATTTGAAGTTGTTGCATTTCAGCTTGACGCAACATTTGTTGAATATTTGACGCTGTACTCGATTCCGTGTGCGTTTCAGTCATTGAAGGTGCCTGTTTTCTGACGTATTGATCAAAGAAAGGCGTGATTAACCGGCTAAATACAAAAGAATATGGCAAACACGCGAGTATGCTCTTATTTATTTTTTATTTAGCAAGATATAGGCCTATAGGTTTTCTCGCCTTAAAACGACTGTTTTTTATAGGCAGGGTGCTGTGTTAGTAGATTTGATCTTAACCGCTTATCGGTCATCACTGTGGATTGATAAGCTGTGAACTAAGCTAACGGAAAGATCATACTTTGTGGTTATAACATGCCAAAAAAACCTAGAAACAAAGGACTCGTAGATCGCCAGGTGCCGCCCCATGTTGCCGCGGCACCTGGGGCTGAGGTGGCAGTGCAGTCTAACGCTATTAATGATGGTGTTAATAAAAAAGATGTGAGCGCTTGTTTAAACTCGGCATTAGCTGGATTGTTGATGGAGTTGCCAGTTTTTGTCTGCGTGTTAAATGATGAGGGTGACATAGAGTATGTTAATAATCGCTTTGATGTCTTCGAGGGTGTTTCAAGGGATTACCGCTACCGCAATAACTTAGCGAGCTTATTTCCTGCGGGTTATGAGGAGCATATCGAGGGTTTAAATGTTGAAGATGAATTTGAGTCTGCGAAAGGCCTAGATTTGAATTTCAAACATAAAGATCATTCAACGCACAATTATCATGTGGTTAAACTTCGTCATCGCATTGAAAGCGGCGATATCTGGTACCTTATTGTAGGCGTGGATGTTACCGCCCATCGGCAAGCTGAGCACTCGTTGCGGGACCATAAGTCTAGGTTGGATTATATGGTTTATCACGACCCTTTAACGGGGTTGGCTAATCGCTCACTTTTTTATGACCGTATTTCTAAGGTGTTAAGCCGTGCTGAACACACGGGAGACCATTTTGCGCTGGTGCTGATTGATCTCGATCGTTTTAAAAATATTAATGATAGTCTTGGTCATGATGCTGGCGATGTTCTGTTAAAAATTGTCGCTGAAATATTAAGTGAAGAATTACGAGAGACGGATTCTGTTGCCAGACTCGGCGGCGATGAGTTTGTTGTTGTGCTGGAAGGGGTGCGTAGTATTTCTGATGTTGAGCTAGTTGCTGGCCGCATTCTTAATCGTTTGGCGCTGCCTATACGCTTACAGGGTCACGAGATTACCTCTACGGCGAGTATTGGTATAAGTTTTTATCCGCGCGATGGTGATTCGATAGATCAGTTGCTTAAACATGCGGATATCGCAATGTACCGAGCAAAGTCTGCGGGCAAAAATCGCTATGAATTTTTCTTAAAAGAAATGAAAGCCACGCTGGTAGATTCGTTACTGTTGGAAAACGAACTTCGGCGCTGTATCGAAAACGAAGAAATGATTTTGCACTACCAGCCACAAATTGATTTACGTTCAGGTCGCATTGTGGGCCTGGAGGCTTTAGTGCGCTGGCCACATGCCGAACGTGGAATGATTTCACCGATGGATTTCATTCCGCTTGCTGAGGATACCGGTCTTATTGAGCCGTTGGGTGAGTGGGTGTTGAGGCATTCGTGTCAGCGGTTTCAGGCTTGGTTAATGTCGGGGCTTAACTTTGGAAAAATCGCAGTTAACCTATCGACCAAGCAATTTCGTTTAAGGCGTTTTGAGCAAACAGTCATGTCGATATTAATGGAGACCCGTCTGGCGCCTCAGTATTTGGAGTTAGAAATTACTGAAAGCTCGGCTATGGAGAATGCGGAAGAGGCTATTCATATGTTGAATTGTCTTAGTAAATTGGGGCTTTCTTTGGCCATTGATGATTTTGGTACGGGTTATTCGTCGCTGGCATACTTACGACGTTTCCCTATTGATAAGTTGAAAATTGATCGCAGTTTTGTGAATGATATTGATGAGGATGGTAGCGGTTCAGCAATTGCGAAGTCTATTATTGATCTTGCGCACAACTTGAAGCTAGAGGTGTTGGCAGAGGGCGTGGAACATTTGGATCAATCTCACTGGTTGCTGAGTAAGGGCTGCAATCAAGTACAGGGGTTTTATTATTCAAAGCCGCTGCCTGAGGATCAATTGTTAGCTTTGGTGAATAGTGATCGCGCTGAGCGGGATTCGGCGGGTGTACGTTTGTTGTTGTAATTTGCGATGTTTAATAGAATGTTGCTACGGCCAGATGGTAAATAGCATCCAATAAAAAAGCGGTATTTACCGCTTTTTTATTGGATGCTATTTTTTTCAAAAGTCATTTTGGGTTAACTTTTTGTAACTATTCAGTCATGCTCGAATAGGCCGGAAAATTGATCACTTTCTGGGCCGCTCAAGCCATCCCTGGGCGCTATGCAAGCGTTCCCGACGCTTGAATGCCCAGAAAATAATCAATTCGC
>NZ_CEXWTU010000141.1:0-12920 GCF_982758155.1 Marinagarivorans sp.
CTTCGAGCGCCTTGCTGAGAAAACAGGCGCCTTCGTCTAATTGGACAAACTATTACTGCCTCGCCCCTTACATCTATAGAGATAGCCGTGAAAAGCAGGGCAGGCTAGTCTTTCTTTAGGGGGCGTGTTTCACGCCTGTTTAAGCGTGGCGCTTTCGATATGATCGCCGGACCCATTTTCGTGCGAATGGGGGTACATTGAATCAGTGACGCTTAACCTTGAGAAAATTGACCACTGAGTACACTTTTTATGGCAACTAGCTTGAAAGACTCCGGTCTATTACTCCGTTTATGTCTTTTTAAACTTGCGTCGTTTGGATAGTGCGTAAGCAAGTAATATGCCTGACAGAAATCCCCAAAAGTGCGCTGCCCATGAAATAGTGGGTAAAAAACTGACGAGTGATAACAGGGCACCGCCGTAAGCAAAAAAGGATATGATGGCAAAAAACCAGCTGCGTAAGCTAGGGTTAAAGTAGGCATCGAAGAATAAAAAACCGATCAGAGCAAAGACTAGGCCTGATGCGCCTACAGTAATGCCGCTTGAGCCAAATACCCATACACCAATTCCCGAGCCCATGGCGCCAAGAAGCATAATTATGCGAAGCTGTTTTGGGCCAACGGAAAGGTTAACAATAAGGCCGAGCATTAATAGTGGGACGGTGTTGGATATAAGATGGAATAGGTTTGCATGTAAGAATGGTGATAAAAGAATTCCGGTTAATCCCGATAAGGTCCGTGGTCGAATACCAAGGTCGTTGAAATTAATACCGATTAATAGGGCGTCGAGAAAAAATATGGCCCAAATAGAGAAAACAAACCATAAAATTTCTTTGGGGATTGCTCGCCTAAACATCATTCTTTTGCTTCAGTATTTCGCAGAGGGCGTTTTGTTCGAGCCCCAGCACATCAATAATGGCGGCAAATAAGTCGGCAGAAAACATGCCTTTATGGGTTTTACTGCGTAAGTTTTCGGGTGTCATTACGATGCCTTTTTTGTTGAGGGCTTCACATAAGTCCTCATATTTTAGGCCTTTTAAGGCAAGCGAAGCCCGAATATATCGGGTTATAGCAAGCTTATAGGGGGCAAGCGATTGTTTGTTTTTTACACTTTGATCTGGATTCATAGGGTTGTCCATTCTAGATCTGGATGTATAGGATCTAGAATTTAATGATGTAAGTTGATTGTCGACTTCGTTTTGTAGGGTTTATTGTTGTAATGTTCTAACTATAGAGCAATATGTGTCGCATATTACATGCCCGTTACTCATGTGGCAATATTTGTGACTTATGATTGACATAGGCTTTCACGGTGCTATATTTGTGACCTATGTTTCACGTTTATTTATATACTTTAAGGAAAACAGCATGTCTTGGAACACCGATACATTAAAGGTACTCGCCGAAGCTCAGTTAGGGTGGGTTGTAGAGGCTGAGGGCGAATGTTTAACCATCTCTAATGATGAGGGCGTTGATGTTTTTGTCTATGTTGGCGGCCAGCAGATCTTGGTAGAAACTGCCTTGTTTCCGGCAGAATGTGTGATCAATAAAGAGCAGTTAAATGATTTGATTTTGCGGACACATCAACTTGTACCGCTGACAACGATTGGGGTTAAGGATATAGGCAGCGAAAGCTACTACGTTGCTTTTGGGGCCTTATCTGTAGACAGTAAAGATAGTGTAGTCATCGAAGAGGTAGAGGCTCTGTTTGATAATGTTTCAGAGTTTTTGGATTTATACAGCGAATACTTGAATTTGGAGATCTAAAATGAGCTTAAAGAAATTGTGGACAGCAATGCGTGGAGCAACGAATGAAGGCATTGAGGCAGTAGCCGATACTCAAGCTATTCGTATATTGGACCAAGAAATGCGCGATGCAAAAACAGAATTGCAAGTTTGTGATGAAAATCTAACGCGTATTATGGCTAAAAGAAAATTAGCCGAAGGGAAGGTTAAATCTCTTAACTCGGATATTGAAACCTATACCAATCATGCTATAGCAGCAAGTGAAAAGGGTGATGAGTCTTTGGCTGTAGAGTGCGCCGAACGAGTTAGCGACCTAGAAGTGAGTGCGGAAACAGAGCAAGAAATCCTAAACAGTTTCTTGGCCTCAGAAGGCTCTCTAAAGGCCAATATAGCTAAGGCAAAAACCAATGTTCGCCGTATGGAACAGCAAATTGAGCAAGTAAAGGCAACTGAGTCAGTACAAAAAGCTCAAGTAGCGGTGTCCACTCGACACATGGGAGCCAACAGCAAGGTCAAAACCGCATTGAGCAGTCTTGATCGAATAAAAGCAAAGCAGAAGCAACGCAGTGCTGAGTTAGAGGCGGCTGAAGAGTTGGCTGGAGAAGAAAGCGGTAATGGCCTTGAGGCGAAGCTGAAAGCAGCTGGCATTCAACCAGGTGGTCAAAAAAGTGGTAGCGATCGCCTAGCCCAAATACTTGCGGCAAAAAAAGGCTAATTTGTGTTAGTTCATAGAATAAGCCGCCTATTGGCGGCTGTTTTTTTTCGTGCTAGCTTTTCGGTAATAATACTTAGCGTGCTGCTTTACGGTATTTCTTCCTATGTACTGATGTATTTGTGTGACGAAATAGTTCTTTTAGAGCCCGGTAATTTTTTCTATTGGTTAGTTGTTACTGCTTCCACTGTTGGTTATGGCGACCTTTCCCCCAGTACAATTTTAGGCAAACTAGCGGTAAGTCTTTGGGTAATACCGGTTGGCTTAAGTTTATTCGCACTACTATTAACTCGGGTTGGGTTTTATTTGTCATTTATCCTTCTGCGTGGGAAAAAGGGATTACGTATGCTTCATCTTGAAAACCATAGTGTAATTATTGGTTGGAACTCCGCTAGGACTTTACGCCTAATTGAGTTGTTATTGGCCGGTGCAAAAGATCATCCTGGCGCCACAGGTAAGCCCGAACGCATTTTGTTGTGTGTTGCCGTGGATATCGAAAATCCTTTGCCTGGGTTAATTGATTTTGTCCGTGTTGAATCATTTTCACATGGCGAATCTATGGCGAGGGCTTCTCTAGCAAACGCGAGCCGTATTATTATTGATACACCGTCGGATGATGTTACCCTCACTACGGCGCTATACTGCGATAAAATTAGCCCCAGCAGCCACAAAACGGCTTACTTTCAGGATGAGGGTGTAGGTGAACTTCTTAAATCGCATTGCCCCAATGTAGAAATTATTCCTTCTGTATCTGTGGAGATGCTAGCACGCTCCTCTGTTGATCCTGGCTCGGCGCTGTTACATAAACAATTGTTAGATACAACCTATGGCATGAGCCAGTATTGTTTGCCGTACACTAAAATAGCACCAGAAAAATTCGAGACATTATTTCTGCATTTTAAAACGCGCTTATCCGCTACGCTTATTGGCGTCAAACATAAGGGACATGAGCAGATAGACCTAAACCCAGAGCTTGGCGTGAATGTAAATGCAGGGGATGATGTGTATTATATTTCTGCTTCACGTTTGTCTGAAGAGCAGTGCTTCACTATTAACTAATTCGTGAATGAACCGTGTGTGGAACTAATAGCATGGGTGAGTTAGAGCGAAAAAAGGGTTTGATGTAGACTATGTTTGGTTCATTTTTTAAAAAAAAGCAAAATGAAAGCCCTTTGTTGAATGCGCCATCCGTTATGGGTCTTCGCATTGGTGGAAGCTTTGAGATTGACCCCCTTTTAATGAAAATGATGCAAGGCGATTTAATTATAGAGGGCGCTGCTACCAGTTATATTATTAAGGCATCAGGGATTGCTGAATTAGATGGCTCGTGGATTTTTCGTTTTTATACGGATGATGATGCTTTTATTCAGGTTATAACAGAGGGAGGGAAATGCGAAGAGCATATTGTTGATGTGAAGCTGTTTCATTTTTACGATACGCAGGATGTAGCATCACAGGGTGTTTGGGATGACCTTCTTTATAAAAAAATTGGCAGGGAGACTTATGAGGTCGAAGAGCATACCTTTCATCGTGTATGGACCTCTACCAGCGATTATCATAATCCCGTCTATGTGCAAGAAAAAACCTATGATGCAGAAGGGGGTTCAAGCGTCACCGATCAGTTTATAATGTTATTCGAGCGGCCTATAGCGGGCGGTAATACGGAAGCCCTATTTCTATCGGCAGAAGAAACAGAAGATAATGGAAATCTAACGCGTTGCTTGGTTTTAAGTACGGGCATTACGCTTACATCATCACAATTAACGGTGCATGGCTAGTAAAGGAGCTGTTCCACCTAGCGTACTTTTATATACATACTCGTTATTTTTCATGGCGAGTAAAATAATTTTCAACAATTCATAGTAAGTAAGGATTTGTTATGGAATTTCAAGAGCTTCTCAGTAGTGTTATTCATTTCAGTGCGTATTTTGCACTTTCGATTATATTTGTCATTATTTTCAAATTTGTTTATGTCTTTGTGACGCCGCACGATGAGTGGAAGCTAATTAAAGAGGACAAGAATGTAGCCGCATCGATTGGCTTAGGCGGTGCGGTTGTCGGGTTTGCACTGGCTTTGAGTGGCGCTGCCAGTAACTCTGTATCTTTTTTAGATTTTGCAACATGGGGTGTCATCGCTATAGTTGCCCAGTCGCTAGCTTTTGTTGTTGTGCGTTTTGTATTCATGCCCAAAATTGTTGAGCGCATAATTGCTAATGAAGTCAGTGCTGGTGTTATGTTGGCTGCAACAAGTATTTCAGTGGGCTTACTTAATGCCGCGTGTATGGCTTATTAACCTATTTATGATGGTCGTTAATGCGGGCAAAGAAAATAAGGAATGATACGGTGAAAAGAAGTAAACGAATCGATTTGGACCTGATGAGAAAAGTTGGCTCATCGGTACCTACAACCCCGACACTCAAACCACTTGCTATTGCTATTGCTGCTCTTCTCTTAACTGCATGCGGTGGTAAAGAAGAGGTGAAGATCGTTCAATCTGTTGATGACTGCCAAAATAAAACAGAGCTTACCTTTGAACAGTGTGAGGCGGCGTACGTAAAAGCCTTGGCTGAAGCTGAACGAACAGGTCCAAAATATCGCTCACTCTCCGAATGTGAAACCGATTTTGGTACAAGGCAGTGCCGGCAGAGCAATCAAGGCGGCATGTTTATGCCGTTCATGGCTGGCTTTATGGTGAGTAATTTATTAAGTGGACGCGGGGGCTATGGATATAACCCTGTGTATCATTACCAAAATTCTCGCTCGTCTTACAGTAATCGATTAATGACCTCCGATGGAGCTATTCTCGGCCGCCCTGGACGTAGTTCTTATAATGTTAGTAAATCCACTTTAAAACCTAAACCTTCTGTAACACGGACAGTATCGCGTGGTGGCTTTGGGTCTAAGGCTTCTGCCAAATCAAGCTGGGGCGGTGGTAAAAACTCAAGTGGTTGGGGCGGCTAGATTATGCTGCGAATTCCTATAGCTGAGCGCGCCCGCTGGATTGAGAAAGCGGACGAGTTTGGCTTTAAGTTTCACACCATGCATGGTCAAAAATACTGGGACGAAAGTGCATATTACCAATTTACTTTAAAGCAAATCGAAGATGACTTAGAGTCGCCCACCGAAGAAATACATCAGATGTGTTTGTCTGTAGTCGAAAAGGTGGTGAATGATGAAGACCTACTGCGTCGATTTTGTCTTCCGTCGCGGCAGTGGGATTTTATTCGTCAGTCGTGGCTTAATGGTGATCCCAGTTTGTATTCGCGATTGGATTTTGCGTACGACGGCAAAGGCCATGCAAAGCTATATGAGAATAATGCCGACACGCCCACTAGTGTTTATGAAACGGGTTTTTGGCAGTGGCTGTGGCTACAAGACAATGTTGATGATGGAGCGTTGTCACGCCAATCTGATCAGTTTAATTCCTTGCAGGAAAAGCTGGTCAATCGCTTTAAAGACATTCAGTTTTTAACACCCGATAGAACGCTTCATTTTTCTTGCTGCAAAGACTCTCCTGAAGACAGGGGTACGGTTCAATATTTAGAGGATTGTGCAAAAGCGGCAGGTATTAGTACAGCGTTTGTATTTATAGAAGATATTGGCCGGGATAGTATTGGTAACTTTACGGATTTAAGCGATCAGGTTATTTCATGGATGTTCAAACTCTATCCTTGGGAGTTTATGTTTGATGAAGAGTATTCGTCTTGCTTGGGCGTTAACAATATCCGGTGGATCGAGCCCCCCTGGAAAAGTATTTTGTCAAACAAGGCTTTACTCCCACTGCTATGGAAGATGTTTCCAGGACACCCTAATTTACTCCCTGCTTTCTACGAAGATGAGCTAAGTCTTGCCGGTGATATGTCATCATTGGTAAAAAAGCCAATATTCTCTCGGGAGGGCGCAAACATTTCATTTCTGGATGAAAGCTCGAGTATAAAACCTACCCCCGGCCCTTATGGCGAGGAAGGCTATATCTACCAGGCTGTGCATATGCTGCCGAAGTTTGAAGATAATTATACGCTGATTGGCAGTTGGTTGGTGGATGATAGGGCTGCAGGAATTTCTATCCGAGAGGACATTAATCCCATTACACAAGATATGAGTCGCTACCTTCCGCATATTATTCTCTAATTACAAAAGATAGCAGGACAGGAGCGCTAAAAGAGATGGCGACAATTAAAAGTTTCTTGCCTGTCGGATTGTTCAATATTGTCATGGGTATAACGAAAGACCATTCGTATTAAAATAACCCGTTAGCTTAAAAATTTAGTGCGTACGTCCTCTGTATTCGATGTGGAAAGCAATTCCCTGCAAGGCCTGACGCCTGAGTGCCCAAAAAACAATCAATTCGCCTTTTGGGTGAGCATTATTTCGAGCCCACCTGAAGAATTACTTTTTTTGATGTTTTTAGAGTGACTATCTGGAGTCGTTACCGAGGCGTGTAGCCCCGAAGTAACGAACGTAGGGGGCTCAACTCAATTATGAATGGATGAATTATTGCTTTCTTGTAACTCCAGACCTCACACGGCGGTTGTTGCGGGCAAGCAGTTTGCGCATAATGCCTGCCACGTAAAAGCACAGAAAGAGCCACTATGACTAACGCCATCTACGCCAAAATAGCCGACGAACTCAATGCCGGCCTTCATCAAGTACAAGCCGCCGTGGGCCTATTAGACGAAGGTGCAACGGTGCCTTTCATCTCTCGCTACCGTAAAGAAGTGACCGGCGGCCTCGACGATACCCAGTTGCGAAACCTCGAAGAGCGCTTAACGTACTTGCGCGAAATGGAAGATCGCCGCGATACGATCCTTAAGTCTATTACCGAGCAAGAAAAGCTCACCCCAGAGCTAGAGCGCGCTATTCGCGGTGCCGATACCAAAACCACTCTCGAAGATTTATACCTGCCTTATAAGCCTAAGCGCCGCACCAAAGCGCAAATTGCACGCGAAGCTGGCTTAGCGCCGCTGGCGGAGCAATTACTGGCCGACCCTAATCTTGCCCCCGAAGTCTTAGCGGCGCAGTTTCTAAACAGTGAATTCAAGATCGAATCCAACAAGGATGCTTTGGATGGTGCTAAGCAAATTTTGATGGAACAGTTTAGTGAAGATGCCAAGTTACTGGATAAAACCCGTAGCTTTATGCGTACCGAGGGTTATCTGGCTGCAGGTGTTGTCGCGGGTAAAGAAGCCGAGGGCGAGAAGTTTCGCGATTATTTCGAACATAAAGAAGCCTTTATTACTATGCCTAGTCACCGCGCGCTGGCGATGTTTCGCGGTCGTAATGAAGGCATCTTGAATATGACCTTCACGCTTGAAACCGATTTGGAGCCTGGGCAAATGCACCCCTGTGAGGTGATGGTCGCTAAGCACAACAATATCGAAAACCAAGAGCGCCCTGCCGATAAGTGGCTAGCCGAGGTTGTGCGCTGGAGCTGGCGGGTGAAGATTCTCACCCACTTGGAAACCGATTTACTGGGTGATTTGCGCGAGCGTGCAGAGCAAGGCGCTATCGACGTTTTTGCCCGCAACCTAAAAGATTTATTGCTCGCGGCTCCAGCGGGGCAAAAAGCCACCATCGGTTTAGACCCCGGCTTACGCACAGGTGTAAAAATGGGTGTTGTCGACGCTACCGGCCGCGTGCTGGATCACGGCGCCATATTCCCTACCCCGCCGCAAAAGCGTATTGCTGAAGCCGAGGCGGTGTTACTCAAGATGTGCCAAAAGTATAACGTGAACTTAATTGCTATTGGCAATGGGACGGCTAGCCGTGAAACCGATAAGTTTGTTGGCGACTTCTTAAAGCAGCATCCCGAGTTCAACATTCAAAAAGTGATTGTGAACGAATCCGGTGCTTCTATTTATTCGGCCAGTGAATTTGCGGCCAAAGAATTCCCCGATTTGGATGTGACTATTCGTGGGGCCATCTCTATTGCGCGCCGTTTACAAGATCCTTTGGCGGAGTTAGTGAAAATCGATCCTAAATCCATTGGTGTTGGCCAATACCAACACGATGTTTCGCAAACACGTTTGGCTAAATCGTTGGATGCCGTGGTTGAAGATTGTGTGAACGGCGTGGGTGTAGAAGTGAATACGGCATCGGCCCCGCTATTAGCACGCGTGGCGGGCTTAAATACTACCATTGCCAATAACATAATTGAGTTTCGTAATGAGAATGGCCCTCTTAAAAACCGTAAACAGTTGTTGAAGGTGGCGCGCCTAGGGCCAAAAGCTTTTGAGCAAGCCGCAGGATTTTTGCGTATCGCCGGTGGCGATAACCCATTGGATGCCTCTTCGGTTCACCCTGAATCCTATGCGGTGGTCGAGCATATTGCTAAAACTAATAGTCGCGATATTAAGGCCCTAGTTGGCGACAGCAGTTTTGTGCGCAGCCTAAAACCGAACGATTACATCAGCGAGAAATTCGGTTTGCCCACCGTTACCGATATTATTAAAGAACTCGACAAGCCCGGCCGCGATCCCCGGCCAGAATTTAAAACGGCGCAGTTGAAAGACGGTATCGAAAAACTCAGTGATTTAGAGCTGGGGATGACACTTGAAGGGACGGTCACCAATGTGACAAACTTTGGCGCCTTTGTGGATGTGGGCGTTCATCAAGATGGCCTTGTTCATATTTCTGCGCTGAGTCACACTTTTGTGAAAGATCCGCATTCGGTGGTTAAAGCTGGCGATATTGTTAAAGTGAAAGTGATGGAAATTGATGTGCAGCGTAAACGTGTCGCATTAAGTATGCGGCTGGACGACACCCCCGGCGAAAAAACCAGTGGCGGAGGTAATGGCCAAAATAACAATCGCACGAATACCAATAAAGCCCCGCGTAGCGGAAAGCAAAATACTAGCTTTAAAGACAATGTGCAGCAAGGCACTATGGCGGTATTGTTTGAGCAAGCGCTCAAGAAAAAATAAATAGCGCGGGCATATAGCTCGCTTTTTTATGCCCAATGCTATCCCAGCATAAAAAGTGTGGGTTAAATTAGAAGTAATAATTTAACCCACTTATTGACTTATTATCCCCCGCTTTAAACCTGCGAATTTTCACGTTAGTTGAAGATTGATAACCCTGCGTGATCCCCTCCTCTATTATTAAGCTAAATTCAAATTCTCTAATGTCCCTCTAATAGTCAAAGTAAAAAATTCCTACAGTTAAAAAAGTATTAATAATACCGTTAAAAAACCATAGTTTTTCGAGGGTGTGTGCCTGCAGAGTACGGCCTTATAGTCGCGACGAATAACTTCTAATAAATGAAAGTGTGGGACTGGCTTAGTTTTTTATTACCTTTTTAATAGTTAAATTGTAATTTTTTATATTATTTTTTATAAATACTAACAAATTCACTTTTTTTGTTATCGTCTTAAAGTATTAAAATCCAACAAGCAGTATCTTTTTAACTAAAGGTTAGCTCTTTTTTAGCTCAATTTTTTTATTCAACCGGTTCTTTGACGCCGTTCAATTTTTGCTCATATCTCCAGTCAATTTTAAGCATTGACACCGTGGTACTTTCTTCGTGTGTGATTGCATGCGCTCACTCGCTTTAGAAATAAAAACGCTCTCCAATTGTGTTTTCAGCGTGACAATAAAATTAAAATTCATCGCTTTATTGATCAGTGCGAAAGTAAAAAATGACCAATAAAAACGGTGGCAACCTGTAGGGGCAAAAAAATGATGATTATGTCAAAGAAACAAAAATTACTTTTTTACAGTGGAGGTGCGCTACTCGCTTTAGCTCTTTCCGCGTGTACCGGGACCGAGATTGCTTCAAGCTCAAGCGAAGCGACTGTGGCCTCAAGTCAGGCCAATATTCCGGCTTCTTCTAGTTCTGCACCGGCGACAAGTATTGGCAGTGTTAGCAACGGCCAATCTTTAATGGGCGGCAGCGGATGTGTGGGTTGTCACACGGATAATGGCGATGGCACCTTTGGCGGCTTAGTACCGTTTAACGCTAAAACAATGAACCGCGGCAATACGGCTGCAGAATTGGCGGCTTATATTAGCCGGTCCATGCCTTCAACAAGCCCAAGCCTTTGTACTGGCACGTGCGCAAATGACACGGCGGCTTATTTATGGTCATTTAAAAACGGCGGTACTCCTGTAACCTCAACGCCGACGTCTACCACCAGTTCTGCTGCTCCCAGTGTTGGCCTCGCTAAGCCTGGCGCGGGTTATGTTGCGCTACCCAACGAGCGTGGCACTTATAATTATGAAGGTGTTTTAGTAGATGAAAGTACAGGCTTTGATAAGTCTGTTTCTTTGGAATCGTTTAAAACCACGCTTTACCCTCACTTGAGATCAAGCACTTGTGCGCAATGCCATACAACCGATATTAGTACGGCTAACGGTGGCAGCCAAGCGCCATTGCATGCCGATAGTAATGTTGAGTTAGCACATGAATACGCCTTAACCCGAGTTAACTTCAAAGATCCACGGGAATCAAAATTTGTGGTTCGTATGGAATTGGATCGCCATAACTGTGGTGGCCGTTGTAGTTCGGCAGCCGATGATATGGAAGATGCTATTTTGGCGTGGAAAGCTGGCGTTCAACACATGCTGCCTGAAACGACACGTGGCATTGCTGCAGGCACCAATATCAGTACTTCGCAGGTAGAACAATGGATCGCGACGGATAAAAACACGCTGTCTAACGGTGACAAGGAATATATCGTTTATACCTCTTTGCATGAAGTTCACAATGCGGGTATATCGGCAGATGACTTAAACATTGTTCGTGTCGGCTTATCTAAAGCGCTTAACTCTGTAGCCCGTTGGGCGCCTGAAATTGTTAACCCAGAAGATGTAACCGGCGATGGTATTTTGTATAAGTTCGACATCCGCGACTACTGGGCTTGGAGCCAATTACCCGATGGTCAAGTACTTTACTTTGGCGGTTCTGATGATGATTTAGCCTTTGGTGCTGATGGCAAGTTTGACTACCGAGGTGACCCGATTCAAGGTGGCCAAGTAGGCCAAGGTACACAAGGTAATAAGTATAAATTTACCAATAATACGTGGAATAACCCTAAGCATGCGCTGCAAGTTTGGGAGCGAATACTGCACGGTAACGTAGAAGGCGCTTCTCAAAATTCGAACCTAGACCCTAACCTGAAGGGTTTTAAAGGCCCGCGAAAAACCACCAGTTCCGGTGATGAGTATGTTGATATCAACGGTTTTGAATGGGTAGAAGCCTCACAGCTTGTTTACACCCTAACGCGCCCAGATGTATACAACGCCATCATGGCTATTCCGTTCTTTATGGACGAGCTGGAAAAAAACTTGGAGATCGATAATAGCCAAGGCGCCGATTCTTACGATTGGGTTGTGACTTTTGATGCAATTACCGTAGATTCACGCCTACTGTTCCGCGCTAAGCGTCCGGGTGCAGACTGGTATTGGAAAAGCTTCGATATATTCTCTGGCCAGTTGGCGGGTGGCGAGCGCAGCATCTTTGATGTGTACGAAGAAGGCGGCACCGATATTCGCTTCCCATGGTGGGCAAACCCAGAACCAAAATTTGTTAAGTGGTTACAAGTCCAAGATGACAACAGCGCATTTAGTTTTGTGGCTAGCTTAAATCAAACCTTTGGTAACAGTGGCGGCTTTGGTTTTGCTGGGCATAATGCACCAGGTTGTGATAAACAAGCAGGCTTTGTTCCCGGTTTAGATTTTGGTAACTGTCGCCATTACACGGGTGAAGGTGGCGCAATGCAATCTGCAGAAGAGATGATCTTTAACATTCCCAATGGTTTGCAGGGTTATGCTCTAGCAGGTGGTTTTAATCAGCGTCGTGTTGATGCCTTTACGAACATCGTTCGTGATCCGCGTATATTGACCAAAGCCGGCGATAATATTGCTAGCGCAACGGGTTACTCTTACTCTAACCCTGAAGGCAGCTTCCGCCAGGCTGACCCACGTCTTAACAATGGTAGCTCTTGTATTGGTTGTCACGTTGATGGTATGAACCGCATGGGTAATGACATGCGTAACTGGCTAGACAACGCGCCAGATCGCTTGCCAAAAGGCCCTTACGGTGTAGATGATTGGGTTAACAATGCACAAAAAGTGGCGCGTGTACGTGAGCTTTACCCCGAAGAAAACGCTCTTAGAGAAACCATCGAAAGCGATCGCTTAACGTTCTTAACCGCAATGGGTAAGATTAAAAGCGAAATGATTTGGGGTGACGATAAGAACGTTTATGTAGAGCCCATTATTTGGACCGTTGAGTACGCTCAGCGCACCAAATATAACTACCCACAAACCACTTCGAACTAAATATTGAAATTATTGTGAATCGCTAAGGGGCCTTCGGGCCCCTTTTTTTGTGCATAGATTTTATAGCGATGAGAACTTTTTAGCCCACAAGCGGTTTAATAAGTCACTAGCTGGTATAAAATACCGCAAGTTAGGGACGAGGCAATAATAGTTTATCCAATTAGGCGAAGAGATCGGCTTTCTTA
>NZ_CEXWTU010000142.1:0-12732 GCF_982758155.1 Marinagarivorans sp.
CGCAGTTGAGGAAGTAGGAGGCAAGTATTATTGGATAAAGTATTTTTTCCTCGGCGCTTAATATTAAACAGCTGCCGGATAAGCCGCTCTGCAGCATTGAGTAATTGCAGCATTTAATATCAGCAATTCCATGAGTGCGCACGAAGCTTTCCCCTAAAATAGGAAATATTGAATTTTATTGTGCCTCAAAAAAAACATACATAATCTTTTTAAAAAATATAACCACGGCAAATTAACATGAAGTCATTAGATAAAATCGCCACGGCAATCATCCCCAACAACGGTGGCGAGCTAACGCTATTTCGCCGCGAAGATGAATTCTCCATTCGGCTTTCAGGCGTGCGCGGGGAGCTAATGAATAGCCGAGTATTCAATTCCGAACAAGAATTAGCCAAGCTGGGCTGCGCTCATATTAAAAATAAAGATAAATCTGAAGTCTTAGTAGGCGGCTTGGGCATGGGCTACACCCTTGCATCAGCACTTGAAAGCGTTACCGCAGGCTCACGCGTTACTGTCGCGGAGCTCATTCCAGAAGTTGTAGAGTGGAACCAAGGCCCCCTAGGAGAATGTGCCGGAAAACCTCTGGCGGATAAGCGCTGCCAAGTGAAGCTGGGTGATATTGCAAAACTGATAAAATTGGAGCAGCCCGATTTTGATGCCATTTTATTGGATGTCGATAATGGCCCAGAAGGCATTACCCACAGCAATAATAACTGGCTCTACTCTACCGGCGGATTACACGCTTTATATAACAGCTTACGGCCCGAAGGAATGCTGGCCGTATGGTCTGCAGGCATGGACTCCATGTTTGTTATTCAGCTAAAAAAAGCCGGTTTCACTGTTGATGTACGCACAGTAAGATCAAGGCCTGGTAAAGGCAGCCGGCATACTATTTTCTTAGCAAAAAAACCTTTTCGCTAACCCAAAGACGAGCCAGCCATTAACGTAAAGCCTCTTTCAATCAGGGCGAGGCAACGATTACTGCCACGCCCCTTAGGGACGAGGAAACAATATTTCATCCACTAATGCTTGATCTCGACCTCCTTATCTTCGTTGCTCAAAGCGTTACATGCCCCGGCATGCGCCCCTTTAAGCGCCTCGATAAGAAAGTCGATATCTTCGCCTAATTGGATAAACTATTATTGCCTCGCCCCTTACGCCATTTTTAAGCAGGATTTTTTTTGGAAAACCAAGTGATATACGGCTTCGATAGTAGCCAAACAGCCGATCGTTTTTTAAATCGCTTAAAAGCCGGCGCGGTAGCGAATGTTAGCGCCAGACGGCACAAAGGAGGGACACGTATTTTAGTGCGTTATCGCATTCCCGCAGATGCGACCTTCAGCACAACCTGCCAAGAATTAGACGACCTAGCAGCAAGCCTTGAAGGTTTTGAGGTATTACCCTAGAGCCGAGGAAAAATACTTTATCCAATAATACTTGCCTCCCGTCTCCTGTTTCCTCAGCCGCGTTGCTAAAAGCGGTTCAGTAAAAACCATTTATTCTGCAACATGTACTTGGTTGTGATTTTCATTTTATAAATAAAATTTACAACCAAAAACACCGAAAATCACAGCCCTTGCATCCAACTCAATAGCGCGTATAGTTGCGCCGATAGACCCACCCTGTATCGAGCCTACTGGCCCCACGCCTCTATCCTCCTTATCACGACACTACCCGCCTACAGCACCCCTGTTGGGCAATGCCGCTCTAGCGCCTACGTTTTCACACCTTAGCCACCTAAGGTCGATCATTACATTATTAATTCACGACTGCTCTGATTGTGCAGTATTACCCTGTGCGCGCTTGATTACTGTAAAAGTTAAGCCTGTAAATATTTTCCCAGGAGATTCATGTCCACCGTAAATAAAGAGCCACTTAAGTCACAACCTCCTATTATTTTTTATATAAAAGATCTGCCAAACTTATGTTCATTAACCGGCTTGGCTTGCACTCTACTGGCAATTTATTTCAGTATTGCTGGTATGTTTTACGCCGCGATGATCGGCATGATTTGGGCTGTAGCCTTTGATTGGCTCGACGGACTAGTTGCCAGAAAAATGAGTGGCCGCACAGGTAGTGATCGCATGTTTGGCGGCCAACTCGACCTACTGATCGACATCGTCAGTTACGGAGTCGCACCAGCAATACTACTGCTTAGCTTCGGGAAATTTTCCCCCATGCTTTTACCAATAGCTTTCATCATGCTCGCCGCCAGCGCAATACGATTAAGCTACTTCAGTACTTTTGGCCTCTCCAATGAGTCGCAATACACAGGCCTTGCACTGGACAACAACAATATTTTATTAGTCTTACTCTTCACCCTTGAAAGCATCTTACCTTACGAAACATTTGCTATATTTCTATACGCAGGCGCACTAGGTCTTGCAGCTTTAAATGTTTCGCAAATAAAAACGCCTAAGCTTTCAGGTAACCCCCGTAATGTCTACTTGCTTGCAATTTACACCATTGCAATCACGATGTTTTATAGCTGGAAAATGCTATAGCCATCACCAAACCCTTTAATGCGCACACCAATGATTACATTATCGAAGAGTAAAATATTGCATGATTGTATATACCGTAGGTACTTTTGATTTATTACACGTAGGCCACCTGGCCTTATTAGAATACTGCAAGTCTTTAGGCGATGTCCTTGCTGTTGGCGTGGCATCAGATCGTGTTGTAAATTCCTACAAACCTAACACTCCGGTAATACCGCTTGAGCAACGCATGGAAATGCTTAAAGCTTTAAGTTGCGTGGACATAGTGCACCCCTACGACAAACTTGACTACGTGCCCGGCTGCAAAGTTGTCGATGCCGATATTTTTGTTATTGGTGAAGATTGGGGCAACAAACCTCACAACATTGCAGTAGAGGCCTACCTAAAATTGAACGGGAAGCAGATTAAGCAAGTGAGCTATAATCCCCGCACATCATCCACAAGAATTAAACAAGATGTTCGAAATCAACTTGGCCAACGCAATAATTTAAAACTGTCTGCAGGCTAAGGCTGCGCCATAAGATTCTCGCCACTCACTGTAGTGGTCAACCCACCATGAGTTCACAGCAGATAACCTTAGCGCTCACCGGTCAACCTAGCCGTGAACCCCCGCTTGCCACCCAGCTTCTCAGTAGCCGACTCATAGAAAATACCTTATAGCTTCAAGGCTTGCGAAGATCACTCAAGCAAAGCGGCGCAATAAAGGCCAGCCCCAAGAGCCCCAACCTCAAAAAATCAGCAACTTGCCAGCGCACCCAATAGGGAATACGTGATGCCCACTGCAAGTTACTGAAAAACATGGGCGCGTCATCCGGCATTTGTTGTACCTACCGCGTACGAAACCTAGAATCACCCCCTCTTATGGTGGCAATAACACCAAAAACGATGCTCGCCATGGCGCCACTTCATGAGCGCTGACTGATTTCGGCTGCCAAACAGGGTTTTAATAAAAATAATGCAGCCCAAACGGGCTACTAGCGAGGGTACATGCTTCAATATTACATAACGAACAATTTGCAATTAAAGCAATCGATGCGGAACAGCATTATTGGGGTTAGCGCACTTATACTGTCGGCCTGCGTTGCAAGCACAGACACTCAAAGTTCCAACAATACAAGCCTAAGCAGTGAAGCCGTCGCCTCTAGCGAGACCGCACTTACGAGCAGCTCGCTAAGCAAATCCAGCGTTATCACTACCAGCTCTTCAACTGAAGCAATGCTATCCAGTAGCTCTTCTATAAGTAGCTCTTCTATAAGTAGCTCTGCAATAAATGTAAGCTCATCCTCCGAAGCCGCGGGACCACCCATGGTTAGCTGCGAGTTCATCGCAACAAACAACAATGGCAATAGCTTCAGTATCGAAGCGTTTAATATTATCAATAGCGATGTCCGCGCTGTAGACAGCTGGACAATCACGCTTGATTTTGGCGCGGGGAATATTAATGGCTACAACAATACCGTCTATGCTGATGCCGATCAGAAAATTGAACTGGGCACGGTAAGGCGTGAAGGCAATAGCTTGGTACTCAAGATTGATGGCGGCATGATCCCGGCAATGAGCATGCAGGCTATTTATGGCTTTGGCATTAATCCAGCAGGTATCTCTGGTGTGCCCGAGTGCGCGCTTAAAGTAAAAGTTGAAGGCTACGACGACAGCTTTGGCAGCGGCGGTTTCATCAGCGCGCCCCAAGAAGAACTCGACCTTTATTTTGCAGACCACCCCTGCGGCGTAGGCTATACCGCACTAGGCAACGGCGGCTGGCCAGCCTGCTTTAGAACCGAAGATGGCCAAGCTGTTTGTAAAAACGGGACATCCTTATTTACCTTAAAATGGACTACCGATAAAACACCCGTTAGCGATGTGATGCAGGTAACCGGAATGGGATCTGACCTGGCATTGGTTATTACTGCTGACGGCGCCGCCTACCGCGCGAAAATAGATATTGGTGTCGATCCAGAAAAAGACAAAATCGTTGCCTCGGGAGCCATAACCGCAAGTGCAGGCTTTACGCCGCGAGGCTGTATCATGATTGATGCCGGTAATAAGCGCGATCTTGTGTGTACCGACAAAGGCGATAAGTGGGAACGCCCAACATTACCCGAAGATTTTGACGTCGTACAATTAAGCGCGTCCTATAAAATGAACTGTGCGCTAAATACGAAAGGCGAGGCTTGGTGCTGGGGCCACCCAGATGCGCTGAGAGATATCATTACCGACACGCCATCGCGCATGCCTTTTAATGAGCCGTTGATTAACATCTCAGCCGACCAAAGCACAATCTGTGGCGTTAGCTATTCGGGCAACCCAAAATGCCTTTTGGAT
Source organism: Marinagarivorans sp. (assembly GCF_982758155.1). Lineage (NCBI taxonomy): Bacteria > Pseudomonadati > Pseudomonadota > Gammaproteobacteria > Cellvibrionales > Cellvibrionaceae > Marinagarivorans > Marinagarivorans sp. The sequence goes on from NZ_CEXWTU010000142.1 coordinate 4,824, forward strand.
CAGTTTGTGCCTGGTTACGTAAAAACCGGCGAGTCAATCCCAGACTCTAGCAGTGGATTATATTTAGCCACCGATTTTGAACCCAACGCAGCGTTTTTTCATGGAGCCTATAACCGGGGTGTTATCGTGAGAAAAGATGGTACCGGGGTTTACTACACCAAGTCACTCGCCGACAGTGGTTCTCCTATCGCTTTAGGTATTGATGACATTATTGCCGCTGGCGGTAAACGCGATCAGATCTCTGTAATGACCGCCGCTGGCGATATCTATTCGGTTAATGGTGGCAGCGCCAATAAAGTTACGGAGTACAAAGCCCAGAACCCGCTCTGCCCGCTGCAATAAACCATAAAAGCTAAGCCCTTAGCCGCTAAGCCATAGCCCAGACCTTGTAAAAGGCCCTCTTTCTGAGGGTCATGTCTTATGCTCCCTAACAAAAAAAATCGGCCAATCGTGATCTCTTGTGAGCTAATAATATCGCACCCTCTATCTAAAAAAAGGCGATACGCTATCTAGCTGTAACGACTCCAAATATCGGCGCACAACTTCATAAGTACCCTTAAAGGCAATGCCAACCTTACACACACCATCAACCTGGCAAGCCGCCGACTTCACAAAAACCTCTAACGTTACTGGCGCTTCTAATGTGGGAAAATAAATTTCAAGATCTATTGTTGTGTTTTGCCCAATAGAAAAGGCAATAAAATCGTAACTGGCATCACGATTAACCTCCAGCTGACACCCCCCGTGGCTAATATTCGAAATCACACCGTAGGACTCCAACTCCCCCTGGCGTATGTCGCACGATAAAGCACAGGGGAACCGTGTTTCGGAGCGCAGCAATCTGGTTTCGATCATTTCGGGGAAACGAACAATCAGCAATCGATCATCATAAATGGCTTCGAAAGCCCCCTCAAAAGCTACCACATAGCCTTCGTGAATAGTACGCATCTCAAAAATATCATCGGGCGCAAATATCGCTTCGTAACCAAAACCTTCTGGCAGATTTTGTTTAAGGGGCAAAGTCATTATCACCGAATGAGGGGCGTCGACGCCCACCAAACTGACGGTAAAATGAAAATCCCCGCTTTCACTGTTGACATGAACAACAGAGCCTATCGCTAATTCAAGGATTCGATCGGGTGGATAATACTGTTCCAAGCGGCTGCCTATATAAAGATGTGTGCTCTATAACCAATAGTCCATAAAACCACAAACAACAAGAAGAGCATCGACAATCCGCTCACTTCAGGCCAGTATTTTCAAGGTATAACCCTTCCCCTTATAAGCCAATAGCACAAACCAGAATCAACAACTTCTTATCCTCGCCGGACTATGGTACTTTCCCCGTTTTTTACGGAATGCTACCCATGCCAAAAGCCAGTGAGATCAAAAAGAATGTGGCCGTCGATTACAACGGTAAAGTTTATCTCGTCAAAGAAGTGACCAAATCCGCCGTGTGTGGTCGTGCGGGCGGCAGCCTTTACCGTATTCGCATGTATGAAATTGCTACAGGCGCGAAAGTCGACGAAAGCTTTAAAGCCGACGAGATGATTAACCTCGCAGACTTTTCACGCCGCCCAGTCACGTTTTCATACGTGGATGGTGAAGAGTATGTCTTTATGGACAGCGAAGACTACACGCCTTACAACCTGAACAAAGACACTATTGAAGAAGAGATTCCCTTTGTGACAGAAAGCACCGAAGGCATGCAAGTTTTCGTTGTTAACGAAGTGCCTGTTGCTCTGGACCTACCGACATCGGTTGATCTGTTAATTGTGGAAACAGACCCTTCGATTAAGGGCGCTTCCGCCACTGCACGCACTAAGCCGGCCACGCTTTCGACCGGCTTAGTTATTCAGGTACCCGAGTACATATCCAATGGCGAAACGGTAAAAGTAAGCACCGCAGACCATAAATTTATGAACCGGGCTTAAGGGTCGGGTAATCACACCCTTCGCTCACCGAGGGCTTCGATAGTTCGCTAGCCCTCGATTGCTTTTATTACCGCCCAAAATATGTGGCGGCCAAGTCAAACGCATTAACCCCTATTTTTTCGCCAATAATCCTGCCCGGAATATCATCTTGCGGCGGATGAATGCCGCCCCATATTCGCGACAAACTGCATTGATCAGAAGCATCGCGGTAGGTTGCCCACTCCAGTGTAATGTCTACACTCGGCCCCTGTTCAAATACGAGAAAATCATTAGCTTTAATATCAAAACCACTTTTGCCACCAGGGAAATATTCATCACCCGTTAACAGCGTAAGTACTTCAGCGGCGGCACGTGAATAGGTCGAATGGCCAGAAACGTAACCCGCAAAAGGTGGCGACACAAAAGATGGGCGCTGATAAGGCCACCAATTTTCGGCCAATATCCAGCCGACATCGCCCGTGTCATTAATCGGGTTAACGACGTAGTCTGGCCCTTGCCATGCCCGTATTTTTATCTTTCCTGCAAACTGGTTATCGTAACCCGCTAGCGGATCCCCTGCCTGTACCAGCTCGATGTAACCCGGTGTTAGCGGTATGCCCTCGGGGTGCCAAGACGGTGCCGATGCATCACTGCTTTGGCCCAAGTCAGCCATAGCCCTTAATGCCGAGACCGGGCGTACATAGTCATACCAGCCTTTAATACTCCAAGCCGAAATTGCCGCATCGTGCATTGCGCCGCCCAAGGTAAAGTAGGCTTTAATATCCCACTCCAGTACATCAAGCTCTTCACCTTCACCCCGAAAACGACGCTCTAAATCAGGATGATCGGTGACTGAATTTAGAATAACGAACCAATGCCCAGGTGGCGTTTCTGAATCAGGGCCATCCGCCCAAAACTCGGCTAATACGCGCGTATAGTCACCCCGAGGTACCCACTGAGGCTCGTACGGCATCCCAGTTTTAGGGTTAACCGAGTGACCTTGGCTAGCACCACCACCGTCGATGGCGGCATAAAAACTGGGGTAATCCTCTTCTTGAACCGGAAGCGAGCCAACGTTACCGATGCTTGCCGGCGATATATCCCACATCACACCATCGCTAGGATCTAAGTGCGATGACCACAGCGCCACCAAACTAAACCCCCACTGATAAGCCGTCGATAAGGCCCCTCCCAGTTGCGACGGTGCGCCGGGGTCGTGATAAACCTTATAATTGTCACCGTCGCGCTGATGTATTGATAATTCATTATCCGTTAAAGCGAACGGCTGAACATTGCCCCACTCTGGCCCCAAAAACTCCAATGCTCCGCCCGTAATCGGGTTACCGGCCTGGTCAATAAAAGTGGATAGCGCTAGCGGCTGCCAGCGATTAGGATCAACAATATCTGGGTTACCGGGTAATTGAGGAGATAGCGGCGGATTGGCCGGCGAATAATTTATGCTGGCATAACCATTGATTTCATTCGAGCCATCTTGCAGTCCAAATTGGATATAACATTCACCAATAAAATTCCCTAAAGCGGCAGCATCACCTTGGGTAATATCTGTTGACTGCATACTCATATCGTAACCCAGCTCCAGCATCAGGTTATCGGCATTTAAAGTCGTTACCGCCGCGCTGGGTGATGCCGCAAAGCGATGGCGAATTAATCGATAAGCCGCATAAGAGATGGCCTCCTCTGCCTGGCTTTGCTGTAATAAGACGTCGGCGCTTTGTGGGTAGGCATTAAAATCTAGCGTGCAATCCGTGCTGCCATATTGTTGCCCCAAAAGATAAGGATTAGCGTTTACAGAGTAGGTACTCCACGCATCATACATCGCCGCCGATAAGTGATATAAGTTTCTGGCGTGTACCGTAGGGCGCGCATAATCGTTGCGTATAGCCTCTAAAATTAATTCATTCCACTGCCGCGCCACTGAAGCTTTTTCAACAATGGGCGGAATCGGTTTATCGCCAGGACCAGCAACCTGATCGTTATCACTACTACAGGCAGAAATTCCTAGACACAGCGGCAATAGCGCACTGAAAACACCCGCCTGCCCCGTTAAACCTAATCGCAATCTGTTCCACAACAATATCATTCAATACATTCCTTAAAAACGCCGACGACTAAAACTAAAGTAACTATTCAGGTGGGTTAGAAATAATGCCTACCTAAAAGGCGAATTGATTATTTTCTGGGCATTCAAGCGTCGGGAACGCTTGCATAGCGCCCAAGGATCGTGACATGGATGTCACTTATTAGGGCAACGCAGGAGCAGTTGCCGATGGCTTGAGCGGCCTAGAAAATGATCAATTTGCCGGCCTATTCGAGCATGGCTGAATAGTTACAAACTAAAAACTAAAAAACCCTTCAAGTTAACAAACGACTTGAAGGGTTTAGGAACGAAACTAATGCCATTAACGAAGCAAATTTTTTGTACCGTTTTTAATACCGCGACCTATACGCAACCTCAATAATAAAAACCCAAACAAGCCCAGTAAACCGCCACCAATAGCACCACCGCTTGAACCACCAGCGTTAGAATTAGCTCTCTCATCACCCACTGCCATCACGGTAGGGAAGTCGTTTTTAGCCAATACTACAGGTGCACTGGTGCCACTGGTTTTCTCTACTTGCCACACAGCTGCCTGCTGCGATGCGTCAACGGCCGGGCCAGAAGGCCGCCCTAAGCCTAATGAATCAATCACCAACTCATCTTTCCGCCCTGTACCCTGCCCCAACTTAAGCGTCCAATGATCTTGGTTATCAACGCAGGCACTTGTGAGTGTTGCATTACGGGTTAACGACTGATCACCCATTGAAGAGTTGAAAGTAAACTCTGGATTCATATCCATTTCATTCGCCGACAAAGTCGTATACAGCCGCGTTAAATATAAATCGTCATCAAGAATATCAATGGCGTTATTTACCGGTGTAATCAGCTGGTCTGTAACGGCTTGTATTAAAGCCGCCCGCGCTTGTGTTAACTGCTCAGCAGTAAAGACCTCTTCCATACTCAGCGGTTGCCCATACACAAAATTATTACTCGTCGGTAAAGTATTGCGAAGACTATCCTGTACCACCGTCGAGCCGCCTTGCTGCCACAAACGGCTAATAAAACCAGCATCGGAAAGCGAGGCGTTTTCAGCTAATGTATTCTCCCATTGCATGGAGGTAGTAAAACGCTCGGGTAGATTAGGCAAGTAACCCGCAAAATCCGTCGCAAAGCCTTGACCGCCAGCTTCATCCATTGCTGTCGTTATCAGGTTTTGGTAGCTTACATAAGCAGAGCGGTTACCCGCGAACCAATTCAAACGTGAGTAGTTGGGCGTTACATGCTTAAAGTTTTTAGGCACGCCACGACCTTCGCCTAGCAACCAAACCAGAACACCCATATCGTCTTGCGCCGCTACTGCGGTTAACGTCATTGGAATAACGGGCACATCGCTTTCATATTTCAAAATAATGGGCTGGATACTGCCAACATTGACATTATTCTTCAGCTTTAAAACCACAAATTTGGATTGTGCGGCAATATAGGGCGCCAGTAAGCTACCGCCCTCGTCCGTTAAATCGAGATTATTCTCTTCCAGCCAAACCGCTAAAGCCCCCGAGTCATCACTGCTTACCACCAGGGCATCAAAAGGCCCCACACTCAGCTGACTTTCTATAACAACTCCAGTTGACGTGTCGGATTCGCTATTGAGTGCGCTGGTAGGGGAAACTCCGCCAGTAACAGCCCTAGCTTCGTCTATTGGGCACCCCTCGCCAACCCGCTCCAATAAAAACTGCGGGCGTGTACTCAGCTCCAGCTCAGTAAATATTTGATCGCTCCCTAAGGATATTTCAGGCGTTTGGGGAACAGGCAGCACCCAACCAAAATCTTCCGCATTGCCCACATAATCGATTTTGATCATGGCCGTGGTTTGACCACCATCCTGGCGAAACACAATTTGCTCGCCCGCCTGATTAATCGGCAGAAAATCACAAAAAAAGCCACCACAAGCACTACTCTGCTGCGCAGCGCCAAGGCTTAATAACATCAACAAACTGGATAACGGTTTTTTTACACTCGGGGATACAGCCACAATCACAATCTCCATTTTTATGGTTGGTCGTAAACGTTTTAGGGACGAGGAAACAATATTTCATCCACTAATACTTGATCTCGACCTCCTTACCTTCGTTGCTCAAAGCGTTACATGCCCCGGCATGCGCCCCTTTAAGCGCCTCGATAAGAAAGTCGATCTCTTCGTCTAATTGGATAAACTATTATTGCATCGCCCCTTAAATAAACCAAAAAAAATCAGAAAAAAGCCACAAAATAACTTTTTACTGAGTTTTATTAATAATTTTTTAAGGGTGCTCGTTTAAATGAGATTTTTAGGGCTTGCTTGCGCCTCTTGAAATACGAAGCCTTAACAGCAAAAACCCAAACAAACCCAGCAAACCACCACCGAAAGAACCACCGCTTTTCACATCAATACCTGTATTAGAAGATGCAGTACTACTTACAGAGACCGCAACACTACTTGCAGCGCTAGACACTGACGAAGCGCTTGAGGACGAGTTACTTGAAGACGAATTACTTGAAGAGCTATTGATAGGCATAACACTAATATTGCCCACAGTAACTAGCGTTTGGAAATCGTTATTAGCCACAATGATTGGGTCACTCGTGCCGCTCGTTTTTTCAACCCGCCAAGCAGCCGCTTGCTGGGATGTACCCGCAGCACCATTAAACGGGCGCCCTTGCCCTAACGAGTCAATAACAAGCTCATCTTCGCGCCCCGTTCCGGCACCAAGCTGTAAGGTCCAATGATCTTGGTTATCGACACAGGCACTTGTGAGTGTTGCATTACGGGTTAACGACTGGTCACCCATCGAGGGGTTGAAGGTGAACTCGGGGTTCATATCCATCTCATCAGCCGACAAGGTGGTGTAAAGCCGAGTTAAATATAAATCGTCATCAAGAATATCAATCGCGTTGTTTACCGGTGTAATAAGCTGGTCATTAACCGCCTGTATTAAATCAGCCCGCGCTTGCATCAACTGCTCAGTAGTAAAAACTTCCTCCATACTTAGCGGCTGCGCATACACAAAGGTATTACTCGTCGGTAAAGTACTGCGGATAACATCTTGCACTACAGCCGAGCCACCGAGCTGCCAAAAGCCACTGATAAACCCAGCATCAGATAAAGGGGCATACTCCGCTAACGCTCCCTCCCACTGGTTAGCCGTACTAAAGCGCTCGGGTAAATTGGGTAAATAGCCGGCAAAGTCCGTCGCAAAACCTTGCCCGCCGGCCTCATCCATTGCTGCAGGAATAAGGTTTTGATAACTCAGATAAGCGGAACGATTACCATTAAACCAGTTTAGACGCGTGTAATTAGGTGTTACATGCTTAAAGTTTTTAGGCACGCCACGGCCATCGCCTAGCAGCCACACCAAAACACCCATATCGTCTTGCGCGGCTACCGCCGTTAACGTCATAGGAATAACAGGCACATCACTTTGGTACTTCAAAATAATGGGCTGAATACTGCCAACGTTGGCAGTATTTTTAAGCTTTAACACCACAAATTTAGACTGCGCCGCAATATAAGGCGCCAACAAGCTACCGCCCTCGTCCGTCAAATCAAGGTTGTTATCTTCCAGCCAGATAGCCAACGCTTCGGGATCATCGCTGCTCACCACCAACGCATCAAAGGGCCCAACACTTAGCTCGCGCTCAATAATTACACCCGATGATGAAGAGGCTTGACTACTAAATGTCGCCTGCGATGACACGTTTGCCGGCATCCCAAAATCGAACACTGGCTGCGGGCAGCCCTGGCCTTTTCGCTCCAGCAAGAACTGCGGTCGCGTATTGAGCTCTAGCTCTGTAAAGGTTTGATCGCTCCCTAAGGATATTTCAGGCGTTTGGGGTACAGGCAGTACCCAACCAAAATCTTCCGCATTGCCCACATAATCGATTTTGATCATGGCCGTGG
>NZ_CEXWTU010000143.1:0-12530 GCF_982758155.1 Marinagarivorans sp.
ACTGAAATATTGTTACTTCGTCCACTAATGTATAATTACCGACCCCCGCCGATATTCGTTGAATAAATATCGACATTGATGCTTTATTTTTACAAGCACAGGCAAAATCGCGGGGGCACATAATGTTAAGGGTACACTTCAATGCTGCCAGGTATTATCTGGCAAGAACCACCCTGTCACCTGTGGCGACATCAACCATAAAAATATCCTCTGAAATACGAATAAATACTCTGCCTCGATGTTTATCAATCGCCATAAATTCAGGCGTTGATGAAGAAACAGCTCTAAATGAGGGACCCCGACCAATGTTGGCACCAGAAACTTCAACCAAACTGTTTTGGTTGTTTAGCTTATGAAGTGTTCTTACAAATTGTGTTTTAGAGGTGAGGACAAAAAGTTCTCCCGAGACAACACCAATCTGCCTGAATGAATAATTATCAGTTTCCTCAGAGCTTACAAGTTGTGAAATATTCTTTGTTATTGGATTGATCCGAAATATGGCATTGCCCTTAGACTGCTCGCCAATCGCGAAAACATCACCACTTATCGAATCAAAGGCTATCGCTGAAAGCTTAGAGTTAGTACCATTTATTGAAGTAATATCTTGCTGCGATAATATTTTTTTTGCGATACCAGAGCGGAGATCTAATTCAACAATGGTGGATAGTGGGCCTGTCAGTAGGTAGGCTTTATCGCCTTGGTCCGAAAAAATGACCTGCTCTATCACGTTAGAAAAGTCTACACTATTATTGATTACTGATATGGCGTCGCCAGTTACGATATCGAAACTATATAAATTAAAACCATTATTTTGATAGCTAAAAAATAGCATGTCATTCGCTTCATTCCAGGCGATAGTCGAAAACTTCACTGAAGAAAGTGCCAAAGAGCGTAAATTACTAACGAAATCGATGCTTACTAATCGGCTGTCATTGGGAGCAGAGAAGTAAAGCTGCTGAGTACTCGGACGAAATGCCATATCTTGAGCTCCCCGCATAGGCTCTCCTCCCCCGACTAAAAGACTCAGTATTTCACTAACACTTTCTTGTGGCGCCACCCGATATAAAGCTTTATTTAAACCAAAACCAACGGTCGCATATATCTCATTACTTAGCTCATTGACCGTCAAACCAAAAACACCTCTACTACCGGCATTATTTAATGCCATGTCATCAATTATTATTCTATTACCACTATCAAGGTTTATGCCATAAATCTCATTATTATTCCAACGCCCAGCAATGAGAATACGTGTACCTTCATGGCTGTAGAAGCTTAAAGATATTTTAGAGTTTGGTGAAAAAAGTTTTAACGGACCCTCTCCAATAATTTCACTAGAAATAGTATTTTTTGTACGGGTCGCTGGGTTGATTGCTACAATTTCTCCACTCTCATCATCGCCAATATATAAAAGGCCAGACTGGTCATCGAAAGTAATGCCCCCTGCGCCTCTGATTCTGTGTATAGGTAAAACACTAGCCCCATAAATTAACTGTCGATCACCTGAAATCAAGTTAACGGAATAAATTGAATGGAAAGCTTCACCGCTTATAATCTCTAGATTTGAAACAAAGGCTGTATCTGTGGATGAATCTACGGCGATACCATCAGCGGCGTAGAACAAAGGGCCACCTCCAACATCACTATTCGTTAGCCACTCACGGTCGCCGGTCGTTGGATCAACCATTAAAAGCGTACTTCTCCCCAAAAGTAATATTACGTCCACGTTATTTGAATTCGTGTAGAGAGCGACCCCAGTTTTAACCGCTCCGCCACGCTCATCAAACCGTGGCCCAGTGCCGATATCAGACGAAGAAGAAACTCTCATCTCGTTACTTTTAGGGCTTAACTCAAGCACTGATTGTGCTTCATTAGAATAGGTGTATATGCGTTCCCTCAAAGGAGAATATACAGCATTAGATAATGCGGGACCTGAAGGGATATTTTGAAAGGTTAACGTTCTCTCGCCTAGATCATTATCAGCATCACTGACTGTGGCGGTCAAAGTAACCGAACCTATCGTTTCGAGCGGAAATGACTCTAATCGCCAACTTCCATCTCCATTAACCGCGGCCGGAAAACTAATGTCGCCAAGTGTTATTTCAACATTCGGTATTCCACTCAAGCTTTCAAAACCAATTAAATGTCCAGCTACCGTAATTTCTTGACCGTTATAGAGCGCCCCCTCTAGAGGAAAATCAATCTCTATAGCAACAGGGGTAGACGAACGGCCGCCACAAGCAATAACAGACAATGAAAAAACAAAGATACTAAAAGTACGTAACATTTCAACCCTAAACATATGGTAATCCTTTTGGTTCGTAATATAGATAACAGATTTTAACTTAGTTTTGATTCGGTCACATAGCTGATCGGATTTTGGTAGAAATTTTCAGGAATGGATTCAGTATCAAACTTTTAACTAACGATCAAATAATCGCTAGCAGCCCCCCAAGCCTACTACCCTGTATTGACCTAGTTTTTCGGCACAGGGCTTTATGGCATCGCCGCGACCAATGGAGTTAAAGCTTGGCTAATGCACCAAAATCTACATACAAGGAAGTATTAATGACTGGGGGCGGGAATAGTAGAGTAATGAACACACGGCCATACTCATAATTCTTATCGCGGTATTTATATTCGCACACCAAAAGTGGTAGCTTTATACCAATGGCTGTGACAGGCATTCGCTTAAATAGAAAAGCAACTAATAATTTAGCCTTAGCTACTTTTTGCGTATAGCACTGAATGTATCGAGCATATAGCAATCAAGCTAAGAACCTGAATGACTTAAAGCGAATGCCTGTCCCAGATCTTTGTTCTGATTTTTAATCTCCTTAGTGAATATTTAACGTATGCTCACCTTTATTATAGAAGGGGCCTACACCAACTTCAGAATTATTTAAAAGTGGATCAACCATTGAAGTAGTCATTATCAGTTGATAATCACTACTGACATCCTTAAACAAGTCAAATAATATTTTTTGAAAATTATGGCTTCTTTCTTCTGTCATCCCATTGTCTTCGATGTTGTCGAACATCATAAAGCAGGGAATCCTAAATTTATCGTCATTGATTGCAGCGAGAAGTACGGAAAAATGAAAGGTGTTCTTTAATAATGTATTTGAACTTGCTGAAAATTTTGCGACATCATCAAGAAGCATTGAGTCAGTTGAGAAATCAAATTCAAAATTATCCGGGTCAGAAAATGCCTTCTCGTAGCCTAAATCCTTACTAAGTATCGACGTCACTTGCTGTGATATTATAAGAGAAATTGACTTTCTTCTATGTTCGCTCAAAAACTCTAATGACTTCAATTCCGTAGTAAGTGAGGACATTGATTTAGCCGCAGCATCTTTTTTATCTAACAAAATCTGAATTTCAGACGCCAGTGATAGCCTATCCTTTAAAGCCAATATTTGAGACTCAATAAAACCTTTCCCTCTGGATAACGTTGTAAGTTTTGCCTCGAACTCGCTGGTAAAGCTATTAATTTCATTGAATTCGTTTTTTAATCGATTGATTTCATTATACTCATTTCTAAGCATTACAGATATCTCAGACTTCTCATCGATATATTTGTTAAGTATTTTTGAGCTTTCTTTTTTCTGGAAATCAAGCTCATTCAGAGCCTGTATGTACGACTCATTTATTACTTGCCCATTAAACTCTGATTTACAGAGTTTACAAGTTGATACGTTTTCAGGGGGACTAACTTTTTTTAGACAGCTTGGACAGTATTCAAAATCGATCATTCCGAGCTCATTAACTGTTAGTTGAGAATTTCTAAGTGACGACTCCCTATGCTCAATTGTGGTTATAAATTCTAGACTATTGGAGATATCGTAACTGATTGATAGGAGCCTTTCTTCCATTTTAGAAATACCGCTAGTACTTAGAGATATTTCCTTGTTGATCTTAGATGCTCTTTTTGTTAACTCTTCAGTATCGGCGTGAACGCCATCTCTTTTTAGGTCTATCTGAGACTGATTTGTTTTTTCTAAAGATTCATAAAGACTTTTTATTTCGCTTTCTATTGATGCGGTTGTTGCTCTGAGGTTTGACCTACCAAGAACCTTAAATATAGTACGCGTCTCTTCATCTAGCTTTTCAAAAACTTTCGTCGCAGCTATTAATTCCTGTCTAGTCTTGTGTGCCTCCAAATTATCAAGTCCAAACATAAAGTCACCAATAGCTTTTCTTAACGACTCCCTATCGTAGACAAATGGTTCCAACCTGAAAATCTTAGACGATGGAGTATCCTGATCTACGTAAAGCAGTCTCATTATTTGGTGCATGGTTAGAGATTGATCTTCATCCGTACTGTATTGCTCGTAACCTAGTAAATAAAATATCTGCATCGCAAAACTTTTCTTTGAGTCTGTTTTTCTATAACCATATTTCGTCCATGTTTGATTAGGGGTTTTGCTGTCAATATAACTCCCTTCAAAAATGTATATTGGTGGCTTTTTTGAATCACCTTCAATTTTGCGCTTAAAAACATATGGAAGCTTATTGATTTTAAGCTCAATGATAACTTCTGAGCAAAGCAAAGCTTCTTTTTTCCAATTTGTTTTTTTTATGTCCGCACCAAGACCATATGAAATAAGCTCTATTATTGATGACTTTCCTACGCCATTCTCACCTCTAATAACATTAAGTCCGGTATGGAACTTCTCATCATATGCAATATGTCCTGACTGAGCTATTACAACTCTATTGATTACTAGTGTTGTGTTATTCGTCATATCTAAACTCCATCAGCCCAGATCTATCTTTTAATCCATTTCGCCCTGACCATGGCGTAACAGTTAAGCCTTTTGTTAATATTTCAAATATTTTTGAGTTGTTATATTCGTCGTTTTCTATGGTGGTAATTAATTTTTCAGGAATATTATTTTTATTGAGCATTGCGACCCCAGACTTCGCTCTATCTTTATCTAGAATACCTTTGGATACTAGTGTCAATATTGATTGTTTGTGTATTTCAGTAAGCTCATAAAACAACCGCCTTTTATCTGGTATTGATTCAAAAGAAGGTGGTATTTTTTTTGTGTACTTTTTGTATTCTCCGATATCGCTAGGCCATGGTGATATTGATGCGAGCAAATGTGGAAAAATGTGGAAAAAATCAATCACCCTTAAACGCTCTAAAGAGATTTCTGAGGGTGATTTGACTAATATACTTAGCATTCTGTAGATACAATGATTTGCGTCTTTTAAAGGGTGGTAAAGTATCATGGGTGACTCCATTTAATATGGCAGTTACCTGTTAGGAAGTAGAGCATACCTCTAATTATGTCAGCATTCATTGTAGGGTCTGCTGTGATGACCTCTGAAACAAATGGCTGAATTATCAAGTCTGAAATCGCAGAGTCTATAGCAGTTGTTGAGAAATCATCTTTTATTAGGGGTAATATTTTTGAGCTGAATCTCTCATTGATTTGAGTAAGAAAATAAAGGTGAATTGCGACTGCTTGATTAGAAAACTGATACCTTGCTAGTCGTTGTGCAAATTTATCTTTATAAAACTCAGCATCTTCGTATAGATCCTCTCTATTACCCGCTTTAAGTTTGCCCTTTAATCCAAGTATTGGACGCCCCGGTCTCGGCTTCTTGTAACTTGAAAGTTGCTCAAGCATATCTAAGTATTGTGGGCTGTTAGCAGCTAACTGCTTGCTGTGATCAATAATCTTTTGGATTTTTTCTGGGTCTGGTGCCGGTATTGTAATTTTGAGATTGGACTCTTTTTTTACCCCGACTACTATGTCGCCATTAGCCTCGACATCTTTTAATTTGACATCTGATATAGCTGGTAATTTTTGATCATTATGTATATTAGTCATCGTTTGTTAACTTCTCGCCAATAACAAAGTCACCACCTGTTTTAGCTCCCTTGATTTTTACCCCGTCAATAGCAGTTTCAGCGTTAGATTTACTTGCTAATTTTTTCCCTATAATTATGTCCGAGGCGGAATCAATATCTTCGGCGCTAACATCTCTGATAGCTAATTTCGAGCTGTTCGGTATAGCTTTGTACGTTAAAAGGCTAAGGCTGAACAGTAAGATCCCCCCTAGGATGATGGCCAGTTTGTATGTATCAATATCTTGAATTAGATTGTTTTCGATCAGTGCCATGATAACGAAATACAGCAAAGCTGTACCTAACGTGGGGAGAGGTGCTTTTTTAACAGCAATTTTTAATAAACTTTCCATAGTTGACCCTATAGCTAAAGAGGACATATTTATTCTTTTTATTCACATAACGCCAAACCTCTGTTTTATACACATCTTTTAGCTGAGATTCTATATAAATCAATTGGTTACAACAGCTTGATGCATTAGAAATGATGTTTACCAAGGGCAAGTGACCACTGGATTCCAGATTAGAGATCAATACAGCCCTAAATCAATCAGCTCCGATCAAACTACAGCCCCAGCTTTATTGGGTTAGAGGCCTATACTACCCGTTTTTTTGACCAAATATTTATGTATAAAACATAGCGCCAAGATTACAGCGTATATTGTGGAGAGCGTTTGTGTAAAATGGAGCACCTCGACACACATAAAGGAGCGTAGCAATATGCGACCGATACAGCGTTTTGTTATGTTATTTTTTATCAGTAATAGCTTCAATCCCTTTAATAGAAAATTGCTTGGAGTATAAAGTGGATTTATAACGAACTTTTGTGACCTTATCTGCTGATGAAATTAATCCATGTATAGCGTCCGCCAAACCATCTTCTTTATATGCAGTGGACGGCTCATTACTGAACCCCATTACTGGATTACTAGTTATGCACTTAACTTGAAGATGTTTGATCTCTTCTAAATAAGTATAAAATGCATCTTTGGAAATAGCCAAACCAAACTCTCGCCACGCATACTTTTTACCCCAATAGTACCCATCAGTAGCACCATGGCTTACACGATCATCATTTTTTTGTTTATTGATTTCATGCTTACCTTCAGATAATTTGGTGGCATATAAGTAACTAAGCATCGGATTGACTTCGGTGTTTTTAGACAAACACGAAGTATCAATTATTTTACTTCCGTGTTCATCTTCATAATATCCAATATTATAGCGCTCTCCCTCAATAACTTCAGGTGTGCCATTAGCTTCAAATTGATAAAGTGTATTCGTGGTGGCGGGTTTAAACGAATGAATAAACTTTCCATTGCCTTTGGCTATAATCTTATAGTCACTAACAATTAAATCGTAAATTGTCTTTAAATGTCTAGATTTCATGCGATCCCCATATTATCTGGCAGAACATAGCATTTCTTTCACCCTCATGGCCACACATAGGAATATGCCCACACATAGACCAAACGGCCTATAACTATACCTAAATTACTAAATCTAGACACCTTCCAGCATCAATAGACCATCCATACCTAACTATTTATCTTACCGCCCTCACCAGTGCGGTCTTTGAACCCTAGACTGATGTCAGTGCGTCGTTGATTGGGATATTCCAACATTGCTATTATTTCTCAAGCTAAGTGTAACAAGATAAATTTACACTACGGTTGAACTGGGCCGTGATTCCACTGGCGTCACTCTAGACAAATAAGCAGAAGTAAGCTTACAGCCTCTCCCTTCCATAAGGGAGAAACTGCTAACTGCTTATGGGCACCCAGGATACTCTTTTATACAGTTATCAATACATGAACCGCTGTCTCCACAACTAGCAAGACACAGTTCATATTCTATCCCGTGACCTACAGAACAGCCAAGTATGGGCACATCTTGTTTACTTGTTTCAGTTTGATGACTACTACAACCCGCTATTCCTATAAAAAGTAATACACAGCCTAAAATTTTCATCATTAAAACCCTCAACATTAATTTAAATTAATAGCAACAATAACTACTAAATAAATGGTAAAAAATAATATTGTTCTGCGTTATTATAACGCCGCTGTAATCTGTCAAAATTATGGAGCAGCTTTGTGTGAAAATACGCGCAGCGTAATTGGACAAATGAATTAGATTCCGGCTTAGGGCGCCCCAATATTGTAGGTAATAAAAAACGCTCAGAAACAGGTATCGGTATTCATCTCTGGGGCCGTCACAAACAGGACGTTTGTGCAGAGCTTACAAGGAAGTATTCACAGCGCGCCCCAGAGGTGAATGCCGACACCGACCCAACCACACTCCCTAACCCTAGCCCATTCCCCCAAAATAAAACATTACCCCATATTACGCCAACCCGCCTCCCTGCAGTCCCGCTTCCTCTAATGGGATAAACTATTATTGCCTCGTCCCTTATCCCTCTAAACAAGCATTAGCAGATAATGATTTACTCGCGCCATAAATGTACTTTCAATGCCATTGTTTTATAGCTCGCTACCCGCCCCTAATTTAATCACCCACCCTATAAGTTTCACCGACTACCAAGGTTACCGTTTGTTTTTCATCGACTTAAACAAAGCGTGACATTTTTTAAAAAAATGACGCTGAATATTAACTTTTGACGCAACACGCTCTACCCAATTTCAAGAGTTACAAAATTCACGTTAAGTACCTTCCACTACATGCCCGGTGCCACACCCTCCAGCTCGCCATCGTTAATGAATACATCTTTTTTTGTAATGTCGTGTAATAGCTATTTTACCGTTTTGCGGCTAAAAATAACTCGACAATGGTTAACCGTGCCTTGTTAGGCCTTTACGGCCATTAACGAATGGCGACTATCAGAGACAAACAATCACCTACGGCACGATACTGAACGCGATAATTATTATTCGTAATAAAAATCACGTTCTTAATTATATCTACCATACTGATGACCTAGCTCCAGCTAAGTCATATTAAAAAAATCCAAGCCATCCCTCATCCACCACAGGAGAAAATATATGCTGAATTATAAGACGTTGTTATTTAGGCCCGCTGCGTTATTGGCGATATCCGCAGGCTTTTTAGGGGCGACGCCATCGCTGGCTAAGACTCAAGTAGAATTCCCTAACAGTATCAATTCGGCGTTACCATACGATGTGGACATCGATGCATTGCGTAAACTGAGCACCACCCCCAACAAGGCTAAGCCACCGTTTACCCTGCCGGATGAGAACATTCCTGAAGGTCAGCGATTATTTGATATTTTCGCGTGGCAATCTTTTTTGGCGCTTAACTGGCCAGCACTAGATGACGGCACACCTAATAACAGTCTTACACTTACCGACACCCGCGCTCCACGCGTATGGGAATACTTCGTTGATATTGGCCAAGTATTTCGCAAAGATGGCGCCGCCCCCATTAAGTGGAGTGACGCATCCAAGGCCAGCTTGAAAAAAGATTTTTGGATGCACGGAATGGGTATGGGCACCCCCAAAGATAAAAAGAATGGCAAAGGCGGTTACCGCTCACCGGTATTAGATGAAAGCCTGCAAGCCTTTACTGGCCCAATGGTGGACCAAAACGGAAAATGGGTGCGCTACCAAGCCGCCATGAATAAAACCGAGTTTGATTATGTGGTTCAGAATCAACTCTATAATTTGGAAGGGCAAATTGCCTACAACGCCGAGAATCAAATTAAATTTCCGGCCAATAAGAAAAACAAAAAACACGGCTCCATGGAAATAAAAATGTCGTGGAAACAAATGAGCGATACCGACGCCACCGAACGTTTTTTCATTCGTGAAGCGCGGGTTATTCCGTTAACGGGCAAACCCTACAAGGCCAAATTTGGATTGGTCGGTATGCACATTGCGGTGCGTACACAATCGTCCCCTACTTGGATATGGGCCACCTTTGAGCAAGTAGACAACACCAATGCCAATACGCTTAAAAAAGATAAAAATGGCCGCCACTTAAAGCCGACCTTTTTTAACAATAATAACCCCAGTATTCCGGTGAATGTGTTGGCGCCTAAAAATGCCGCGCCCGTTAACCAATACAACCTAGCCACCGGTAAAGATGATGGCCCTGCTGTATTTACCTCCTGGGATGAGACCCTTACAACGGACCCTACGCAAACCTTAATGGTTTTACCCATCCCTAAAATTACTGCCGCCCTTAATACCCAAGTACAAGCTACGCTCGCAGAAATGGATTCGGTATTTCAGTATTACGAATTAATTGGTACACAGTGGCCCACCGCGCCTTCGTTCCCCAGCTTTAGTAATGGGGTTGCTAACCAACCCGATGGCCGCATTTTGCCATCCTCGCACGAGAGCATTGTGTTTAAAGTACCGGGTAAATTAGTGCCGGTGAATTTGATCAATACCACCATGGAAACCTTCTTTCAAAACGGTAACCAGCCCGCTGGCCCCGTCGCATTGGATTACCGTTTACCCGCCGGATTATTGGCCGACCCCAACACTATTTTTGCGACCGAAAGTTGCGCAGGTTGCCACTTTTCGGCAGGCGCTGCAGTGGCCTTTAAAACCGACCCCTACGGCCGTTTTGTAACCCAAACCATCGACGGCAAAAAATATCGCGTACCCATATTTGGCCAAAATGCGGTGAATGGTTTAACCGGCGATGCCGACTATTCGTGGTTGCTGCAACTGCGCGCGCAATCGGCGCCTTATACCGGTAGCGATACGGTGGATATCAGCACGGTACTTATCCCCAATACTCAACGCCCCAACAACTAATTCAGCCGTTACTACTGTTATAGGATTCGTCCCATGAGCACTACATTTCCTTATGTTTTACCGAATGGTTTTACCCCCAATGATTCTGGCTGGCCTACCGTTGGCAATATTGCTGCCTGGCAACCCGATGCCACAGGCAGGCGTTTTACCTTTACCTTTGGCGCCAACGCAGCCTATTCGTTGTATATCGAACTACTGGGCCCCACCGCTTACCGCTTACGGTTTACCCCTGCGGCTGGCGCCACCTACACTACCGAAACGTCCACAGCGGTTATCAATCACGATTTAGGCCTAGACAGTTTAAATGTGACCCATTCACAACCCAACGCCAATCAGCTCACCATTTCGACGGGTGTTATCACTTTGCAAATTGGTTTAACGCCTTTTAATGTGCAGGTTTATCGGGGCAGCCAATTAATTCACCAAGATGCACCCGGCCAAGGGGTGCTGTACATCCCCGGCCAGCAAGTAATTGCGTTGATGAAAACCGCACCCAGCGGCGCTAAATACTATGGCCTAGGCGAAAAGGCCGGCGCCAATCTGCAAAAAAATAATTTCACCTATACCTTTTTTAATTATGACAATTACACCTACACCACCGGCCCATCAGAGAGCACGCCCGGGCCACTTAACCCCAGCATTCCGCTGTATTGCACCATCCCGGTACTGGTAGAAGACGACCCCACACCCACCGGTGCGTTTGCCGGTGCGCCATTTGCCACCGGTTTATTTTTGGATAATTGCGGCCAAACTTACGCCAATGTTTCGGCTAGCGATTATTCGGATATGGATGGCAAGTATTATTTAGGTGGCCTATACAACGAGCTAGACACCTACTTTTTTGCCGGCAGCCAAACCCCCGATATTTTGCGCCAATACACCGCGCTTACCGGCCGCGCGCCCATGCCACCGCGTTATGCCTTTGGGTTTCAGCAGGGGGCTTACGGTTATTTTGACCGCTACAAGCTCTCGGCCGCGGCTAACTCGTACCGTGCGGCCCGTATTCCTTGCGATGGATTACACATTGATGTGGATTTTCAAGACAACTACCGCACCTTTACTCACAGCGAAATGAAGTTCCCCAATACCGCCGAGCTCTTCCGGGATTTACACAGTATTGGTTTTAAAATGTCCACCAATATCACCCCGGTTATTACCACCAACACGCTCAACCAAGAGGGTGAAAAAGCGACCTATGTGCAGCGCGAGGCCCTAATTGCCGCCAACGCACTTATTTACAACAGCCGTTATGAGTCCGGCGAAAACCCCGAGCCTTATCCGGGCGGGGTTAATTATGGGGTTAATTACGGCAACAACCCCTACCCCTACCCACCGCTGCAAGCTAACTCTAGCGGCCAAACACCCTTAACCGCAGCCGGTAATTACCCCGACTTTGGGCTTACCAACACCCGTAAAGTGTGGGGCCAGCAATACCAAGATCTTATCCAAAATGTTGGCCTAGATATGATTTGGCAAGATATGACCTGCCCCGCCATTGATGCCAACTTGCCGCCCGATCAACAAAATTACAAAACCTTTCCACAAGATTTGATGATGGCGCAAGAGGCCCGCGATGCCGTGACCGGTGCCATTGTGGCCACCAACTACCTGCCCAACGCGCAGCTGCATAACAGCTATGTGAATAATTTGCTGCACGCCACCTGGGATGGCATTAATGAATTAGCCCCCGAGCGCCGTAACTTTATAATTGCGCGCGGTGGTTATGCCGGCATGCAACGCTATGCGGCACTCTGGACGGGCGACTCGGCTTCTAGTTGGGATTTTTTAAATATTAATATTCCCGAGGTACTGAACCTGGGCATGTCGGGCGTACCCATTAGCGGCTGCGACATTGGCGGTTTTGCCAAAGGCTCTGCTTCAGAAGGTGCCACCAGCTTGATTGGCGGCACCATTGTGGGCGG
>NZ_CEXWTU010000144.1:0-12454 GCF_982758155.1 Marinagarivorans sp.
ATTAAGTCACTGCCGGTGGCAGGGTGTTATCACTGATAACACTTCGAAGATTAAGCGAACAGGTTGGCTACAACTTGATGATTATCAGATTTGATAACAATTGTTACTATTAAAGCAAAGGGATTAGCAAATTGACTAAGGGCGGAACTATGACCGACACACAAAATACGAAAGATGAAAAAAGCAAAAGCGCTGAGGCTCCACGTGCACGGAACAATAATAGTTTTCGTCCGTTTGGGCGTTCGTTTCAGCGCCCATCCATTGCGCTAGATAGCACTGCGGTGCCAGAGCCAACACGTGGTGCGAGAGTCGGCCCGAGTATGTCGATGGAGGCTTCGATAACACTGCATACTAAGTTAGCTGTTAATCTTTGGAAGGGTCGTAAGGCAACTTCAGCTAAAGTCCGCGATGGTATACCTGGGGTATTACGATTCGCGAGAGAAGCGAGTAAAACTTGGAATGATGCAACGTTGAACAATCATGTTGCTGATATGTATTTGATTTTGACCGAGGAACGCTACGAAAAAGCATGCAATAAAATCGAAGATTCAACACTGATTCTTAAAGAACTTCTAGACGTGCAAAATGTATTTGATGGCATTGGCATAATGAACAACACAAAACCATTTAAGTACGATTTGAAGTTTTCGTGCCCGTGGGGATATCTAGCGTGTGCTTTGCTGAAAAAATACGATGACCTAATTCGCTTGGCGTTGACTGCAAAGCACATCGGATTTTTAGGGGACGCAGACTGGAAAATTTTGGTGAACGATGTTGGCAGAGCTTTCAGAGGATTTTTACAATCATTGGATGCCTACATACCAGTCCCGATTGATAGAATCTGGTTTGAAAAAAACATGCAGCACAAAATTGCGAAAGTGTATAAACACTACAGTTTTGCAAATCGGGAAATGCCCGTAGTGCCGGACGATATTTTTAAATGTGAGCGGCGCCCGCAAATATGCCCTCCCATTAGAAATGAGAAAGAGCGTGAACATGCATGGGAGATATTGGGACCGTTTACTAATGAAGACATGACGAAGTTAGTTAAACAAATGCCTATACGAGCTGATGAAGCGAAAAAAGCACGCAAAGAAAGATACAAAGCTGAGGCAAGAAAACGATCACAGAGAGTAGAGACTGATGACAATAATAACCCCGATTGATATTCAACAAATTGTGAGTGGCACTGACTCCATACCACGCGGGATACTGTCGCGTAACCACGATCAAAAATTGTCCAAAATGGATCATCCTTTAAAAGGCCTTTTAAGGGATAAGGGGCGGAGCAGTGCGACAATTGAAGAAATGATCCAGTTGCATAAGCGGGCTGCGCTTAAAATTGAAAGAGCCGGTGACGCACTTGTCGAACTCGTGAGGGAGAAAAACGATGAGTACGGCGGTGGTCTGTTTAATCTCAAACACAACCGAGGAAGCTCGTTCCAGTGGCGAGCCAACGGACGTTTGGCTGCGCAGAGTAATGGCACAATTAAACGCACTGCCAGCCTTCGTCCGTTTAGTGTTGATGCAGACGAATACATTGTGATCGATCAAGTACTGAGAAGCCTGGGCGCCGAGGCGAGAGCATTTTATCGCGCGATTGATAATGTGACGCAGGAGCTGACGATTCGACACATCATACTGACCAATGCAATGCGTTATCTCAATCATCATGTCCAGCGCACAGAAAATCAAAGTGAAATTTCACCGCGAGCGCAAAAGATATCTGAAGATGTACTCAGTAAAATTTGGCATGAAATTGAGTCTGAAAAAACATTTTAAGTTGCTCAGGCTAAGTACGATTAAACGCTTTAGCGTAAACGAACTTTCCGTAGAATAGGCAATGAGCAGTGAATCTCCTCAGGTTTTTCGCTCACAGGAAGTTCCGTTTAGATTTCCAATCCTTAGGGGCGCTATGCGCCCCTTTTTTATGCACGATCAATATTCATTTGATTGTCGCCTATATATTTCTCTGCGTGCATGCTGCCGGTGAATTCAAACATCACTCATTAATACCGGAGAATTGTAATGGCACGTGGAATAAACAAAATGACGCTAGTCGGGTTTCTAGGTCAGGACCCAGAGGTTAAATACACCCAAGGTGGCAATGCCGTCACAACAATCAGTGTCGCTACCAGTGATACTTGGACAGATAAGCAAAGCGGGCAGCAACAATAGCGTACCGAGTGGCATCGAGTTGTGTTCTTTAATCGCCTTGCGGAAATCGCTGGGGAGTATTTACGCAAAGGCAGCCAAGTCTACATTGAGGGGCCATTGCGAACTCGTAAGTGGCAAGATCAATCTGGGGCTGATCGATACACAACTGAAATCATTGGCAATGAAATGCAAATGATGGGCGGCAGTAATAGCGGTGGCCGTGGTGACAATGATGTAGCACCGAATGGCGGAACTCAGCCAGTTAATCAGTCGGTACCAGTACAGCATCAACCTGAGTATGCAGTGCCAAACCAGGTACCTGATCAAGATATGATTCAATCCAGTGCCGGCGGAAGTCAGAATCCAGGAAGTGGCGGCAACTAAGGAGTGACCAATGTCCATTTTATTTGTTGTCGAATCACCGAATAAAGCTAAGAGCATTCGTAACTATTTCCCTGATTTTAAAGTCGTCGCAACGGTAGGTCACTTTCGTGATCTGCCTGTTGATCGAATTGGCGCAGAGCCGCCAAAGCATGAACCAGAGTATGTAACGATGGAGGGCAAAGCGGATGTTGAGAAAAATCTCCGTGCTGCCGCGAATAAAGCAACAGTGATTTATCTGGCGACCGATCCTGATCGAGAAGGTGAAGCCATTGCGGCGCATGTGGCCAATCTTCTGGGCCAGAAACATAAAGCCAAAATTCACCGAGTGACATATGTCGAGGTGAATAAAAAATCGATTGAGAATGCGATAAACAACAAGCGTCAAATTGACTGGGCGTTGGTACGTGCTCAAGAAGCACGGCGAGTGATTGACCGCTATGTCGGTTACATTGTTTCTCCTGTGCTGACCAATAAATTCAAAGAGCATGTCAGTGCCATTCATTTTTTGAGCGCGGGTCGCGTTCAAACCATTGCGTTAAAACTCATTGTTGAGCGTCAGCGAACGATTCAGAATTTTAAGTCAGTTGAGCACTACGGGGTGACCGCATACTGCTTGAAAGAAGGAATCGACTATCGCGCACAGTGGGCCGCCAATGGAATCAGTGATGCCAGCTTGGCAAGCACAGAGGATGATGAAAAAAAACAAGGATCTGGTTTGATGACTGACAAGGCATTAGCCGAGGCGGTTAAGGCTCGAACCGATGCGTTAACCGTGTTTAAGGTGGTGAAGAAAGCGGTGGCTATAGCGCCATCCAAACCGCTGACAACAAGCAGCTTTGTGAGGCTCATGTCGGGCAAGCTAAGGCTTACAACAAAAGCGAGCATGGATGCCGCTCAGAAGCTGTTTGAGCAAGGTTTAATTACTTACCATCGTACTGACAGCCCTGTTATGTCAAATGACGCACAGGAAGCTGTAAGGGCCTTTGCAAGGGCGCAGGGGCTGCCAGTGCCAGAAACCGCAAGAACGGTTAAAGCGAAACAGGGTTCGCAAGAAGGGCATGAATGCCTCCGGGTAACAGATATTGCGAATACGCTACCAGAGCTCGTCGATCAGTCGTTAATGAAAGTTTATCAATTGGTCTGGCTTACAACGCTGCAGTCGCAGCTGGCAAATGCAATTGATGATCGGACTACAGTGATTCTGAAAAATGCCACTGAGGATGTATTCATCGCCAAAGGCTCTGTACAAAAAGAATTAGGCTGGAGGGCCAGCCTGAAACTGTCAAAGAATGACAGCATTGAATCTGAAAAAATAAAAGGGGGGGAAGAAAAAATAGCGAAGCTGCCAATGCTCGCCGAAGGCGAAGCAGCCATCGTCGAATCAACGACGCTGGAGATAAAACACACGAAGCCACTCAGTGTCTTCAGTGAAAAAACATTAGTCGAGAAACTGGACAAACTTAATATCGGTCGCCCAGCGACCTACGCGCAAATCATTGAACGAATCAATGAGCAGGGCTATATCGAACGCGATACTAAATTAAACCTCACTAGCACTGCGCTAGGAGAATGTGTCATTGATGTACTTGACGGGCAGTATTCATTTTTAAATTACGAATACACGGCTGAATTAGAATCACTGTTTGATCAAATCGCAGATCGCAAACACGAGATGAGTTATCTGCCTGTTGTGGATGCTGTTTATTCAAGTCTTGAATTTGATAGCTCTACGTTAGAAGCGTTGGCGTTGCCGACGGTGATCTGTGAGAAAATGAGGCTGGTAAAACCGAAAGCAAAGCCTAAATCTAAATCGAAAAAAAGTGGAGCAAAAAAGATGGGTACTGTAGTTGCGTTCAGTTCAGCGAAAAAGAACAGTGGTATGGATAAGTCGAGCTTTGTAGTCGGGACTCAATGTACGACCTGTCAATCAGGAACTTTGAGTATTAAATCGTTGAAAGGCGGTGATAATGTCGGCAAGGAATTTGTTGGATGCAGTGCCTTTCCAACGTGTAAACATTTTCAGTGGGTTAACTAATTAGGATTAGGACGGTTTTCGTTATGTATAAATTAAGAGTGTTAGGTGTTGCCATGTTGTTACCAGTAATGGCAATAGGGGAAACATTACAAATTGATGAAAAGCCTTATGTACGCACGGATCGCTATACATTAGTCAGCATCGAGACTCAGCCAGAACAAATATCACCTTTATTAAGCATTGTTGAAATTAGTTTTTCACAACACATAAATTCGGTGGGTCGAGCACTTGATGAGCTGTTAGTCGGATCAGGTTACACGTGGAACAAGGAAATGGCTGAAAATGATCGACTTAATGGATTGTCATTGCCGGTTGTCGTTCGCGATATTGGCCCTGTACGTTTACGCGATGCACTGATCACTGTTGTTGGTGAAGCCTGGAATTTACAAGTGAATGAACTCACGCGTGAAGTATGGTTTGAGCCTAGGGAGATCTAATCATGACTGTTAAAGTCTTTAAACATAATGAGTGGATTGAGGCTACGCTTGAAAACCTGAGCCAAGGGGATTACATCTCTAATGGTCATGAGACGTATTTAGTCTGCGATATGCCCTTTGAAAACGAAAACGGTAAGCTTGAAGTGCCGTGTGTATTGCCAGAGCCTAAGCCTATTATTATCCAGCTTGGCAATAACAATGATAAATACATCACTATGGCCATGGATTTGGCTGGCACATCTTTGCGCGATTTCGGGGACGGAACGATGATGCTGTGTGAGTTTGAAGGTGGCAATACGCATGTATATTCACCAAGGCTCACTAAGTCAGAACTTGAGTTATTTTGTAAAGATAATATCGAGAAGTACCAAGCCTTTTTTGATCAATACGGTGAGAACGATATTTTTGAAGGGCCTGTTTCAATGGATAGGTTTTGGTGATCGGCCATTGTTGCCGATTCAGCAAATCATTAAATCTTTTATGGGCGGGGCAATAACGGTTTAATCGTTTTAATTACTGCGGTAGGTCACTAAACTTTTTATGACTAATCTACAGTGAGCCCGCCCTATGTCTAATTCTCCGCAACAAAACAGTCAAGTAGTTTGCTTAAAAAACCATACCGTTGAGCTAAGTTTAATTGTTGATGACATTCTGGAGCTC
This sequence comes from Marinagarivorans sp., assembly GCF_982758155.1. Lineage (NCBI taxonomy): Bacteria > Pseudomonadati > Pseudomonadota > Gammaproteobacteria > Cellvibrionales > Cellvibrionaceae > Marinagarivorans > Marinagarivorans sp. Next base: position 5,674 of record NZ_CEXWTU010000144.1, read on the forward strand.
ATCGAGTCCGAAGCTAATCAGCAACTAAACATCGAAGACCGGTATGCAACAGCCTTGGGTGTTGAGCGTATTCTAAGAAAACATTTGGCTGAAGAGCAATCCAAGTGAACTCTATAAGTCAACCATTTACTTATATCCTGAAATTTATCGACTCTGCAGGGAAAGAGCATAGGATCGAAAAAGAGGACTATGACCAGATAATGGATGTTGCCAATGCCCACCTTGCTCTCGGAGCCGGCTTAGTGGAACTTTTAGATAGTGAGGGCGAGGTGTACGCTTTGGATAACGACAGTAGTGGGCGGGTTAATAATGGATAAAGTACCCTTCGAATGTTCAATAAAATCAGTTGAAAAAACCATCGCTAATAAACAACAAGCTCTCACAGGCATTAAAAGTGATATAGCACTGGTGATGAATAATGCCGAGTTTAGCCGTCATTGCAATGAATTGAGTTATGCCCTAGGTAGAGTCTTGGGAGAGCTCGAGTATTTCAGCCCCAAACCTGCCAAAAGAAAGTCCCTTCTTACTGAGCAAAAATCACTTGAAAGAAAAATACGGCACTTGAAGCGGCTCAATATTGCGCAGCTGTTTGAGCAGGAATGGCTTTTGTCTGACAATATCGTCCAGCTCACGGCCGAGTTGAATGAGCTTAAAGTGCTATCTGGTGTTGTTAAACAAAAGCGTAAGTTTTCGGTTGGTTTGATGGCTCCAGTTCAAAGTGCCTAAGCTAAATAAAGTTTTTCCTATGTGTTCCAATACTAGTCATAGGTTTAATGACCATCCATAAATCTTTACTAATTCGAAGGAAAGCATTTGATGAAATCCTCAATGATGGTTGAAGAGAGACCAGTTGGTGTGATGGGATTGCCCGAAGTCACAACTGGCTACAGAAAAAGCTTGTCTTTGATTTCAGTTAGCTTGAAGTTATTAGAGCAACTTATTTTGCCGAAACTCATTGTGATTACAGGCCCATCTGGATCGGGAAAATCCCTATTGGCGAATGTCTTAGCCAAAAGTGGTGACAACGTTGAACTGATCAACTGCAAAGCTAATATCAACCTGCCGTATGATAGGTTTAAAATTACCGAGCATTCATGCACTGCAAGTGTAACCTACCTCATTGATGACGCGTTGCATTGTGATCAGGAGTCGTTAAATGCTTGGCTGGTCGATCATGTTATCGATCACGATGGCATTGCGATTCTGTTTGTTCAGCACTTTGGTGGTTTGGAACTATCCATTCCTTTTGTATGTTTGAGTCTGTCTCGTCTTGGAGTTTCAGTCCGATGAATACTAAAGAATTTGGTTTTATCTCGTTTCCCGCAATCGCAGTTACGTTATTTTTAGTCTTCTCGGTTACTCTTTTTGTATTTGATGACGACCCTTATACGGGCTGGGGAGAGTTCGAAACATGGACTGATAAAGATCGTAAGGATGAACCGGTTAATTGTTCGGCCCTGTTGAGTGCTGAAGTGGAGCGAGATTATTATCAGTATTCCTATGTTGATCAATATGAGCGGCATACAGCATACTTTCAGGATTACATTAAAACGACTCGACATCAGTTTAAGCAGTGTCGAGAGGATATTGATCCATTGGTGAATAAGTGGTGCGACAAGTTTATTGATAAAGGGCTAGATGGTTTTGTCAATCACAAAGATAACGATGGGTATTTACCTTTATGGGTTATTGATTTCTGTCACGAGGGGTTAATAACTGAATTCAAGAAAGTAAATTCAAATTTTAAACTTCCTGATGAAGAAGTTAAGTTACTTGTTTTGGAGGACTATGGCGTAATGCTTGATCCTTCTTCGATAAAAAATATTCGTTTTGAAGAGCGTTATAAGGACGCGCTTTGGGGAATAACGTTGACTGCTGACCAAAAAGAGCTTTCTAAGGTTTATCAACTGAATTTTAGTAGTAAAGAAAATTGGGAGCAGGCAAAGCATGGGCTGGCAGTAATGGTCTCAAAATACAGTACTCGCAACTAATCCATTACTGGAAGAATTTATGCTGGTCAATTCAACAATTTTGTTAAGTGTTTTTATTCGTAGCCTTAAGCATCTTCTGATCGGTGTCGGCGCTGTTTCATGCGTCTGGCTCTATATTAATGGTTCCGTTTTTGTTATTGAAGAGTCGATACGTGGCAACAGGTTGCTGGGAATGCTTGTTGGTATTGCTTTGGTTGTCCCGCTCATAGTTGCTGTTAATGTTATCGTGATGATGGCCAATCGTGAGAAATCTCAGTCTCGACCGCTTCCATTGAGAGGTTTGGTCGATGTACATCATCATCAAAACGTTGATGCTCTATTAAGGCACTCTCATGTGCTTGCCAGGGAAAATAAAGGGTTGAGCGCCGAGGAGCGTAAACGTGTCCTAATGGGAATCAGTGTTATTTCTGAATTATTTTATGAAAATGGCCAAAGAGTTTGGGAAGAGGAGTTGAAATGAATACAGGTTTATTAGTCATGAATTTTCTAGCTACGGGATTTTTTGTAGTTGCTCTCATAGTTTATGCTGGGTTGGGGAATAATTTGCCCGAAGGTTCTCGACCTTCCGTGATGTTGTTTATGCTCAAAAAGAAGGTTATCACTCTTTCTTTGGGAGCTAGCGCGCTGTCGCTGGTCGCTATGCTAGTGATTCAATTATCGATGTTGTGAAAATGAGGGCGTTGCGGTGAAAGTTAATTTTCCATTGATTCTAATTATGTCTGCTCTACCGTTTTCTAGTCATGCAGAAGAAAATGAGGAGGTACAGGCAAAGAATGCTTGCATTCTCGTTGTTGATAGGCTCGCCATTCAGCCGGCGCTGTGCGAGTACAATGTTAGGCCAGCGACTTTCTGGTTATGCGTTAGTGAACGTATTGATGATGGTGAAAGCTTTGTCTTCGCATCAGAGCGCTGCATTAACATTACTGCTCGCAACTCTTCTAGAACTAGCAGTGGTGTTTTCAATGATGAGCCCTAAGCCTATAGACTATTACCGTGGTTTAACGTCCGGAGGGTCTTATCTTGCAATACTTTCACAAGATCAAGCAGCAACCGTCTTAAAGGCGCACGATCATGGAATTTCTACCCTCGATATTGAGGAGGTTGCTTTGTTGGATCAAGTGATGAGTATCTTGAAAGGCGAGATTCGACCATAAATCATACACGCTGGCCTCGACTATTTATTGACAGATTGATCGATTGCTGTTTGAATTTTAATTAAGTACTTTGCTTAGCAAAGGCCTTTAAAAAGCTGATCAATAAACCTGAAATTCAGTACGGCTATCGCCGGGTTTATCTTTTTTATAATCCACCCAGCGGGGATCTACCCGTCTGGGATAGGTTTCTTGCTGATCTATTTTTTTAGCGAGGAATTATTATGAGTCGTCATTCTGTTTGCACCACACGAAACGATGAAGACGTTTGTGTGACAGTAGGTTGGGATCGTCCTTTGTCTGGTTTTTTCATGGATGTTACTAGAACTATTGAATTTACTGATGAAGACGATGGTGTTACCTACCAAGATGATGAATATATCTACTCGAATCTTGAAGATCCAAACTTACCCATGGGTCTATCTCTGGATTTGAACTACTTCAAGTTGAAGATTAGTGATCTAAATATCGAGTTGCCTGACGAAATTTTTACTATTGTCGAAAACGATGGTGTTAAAAACGTGGGCAATTTATTTGCTTTTTATGAATTTTCAGGCGGATCTCTAAAGTTGATTAACTCTGTTGTCGGTTAACTTATTGGATTCTATCAATGTAGTTATTTAATTTTTAATTTCACTCACCCAGCGGGAATCTACCCGTCTGGGATAGGTCCTCGTTGGTTTTCTTTTTCTTGCGAGGAATCCCTATGATCACTGTCCCTGGTAAAATCAATATACGGACTATTTCTGGTCGCTTCGGCGACTTTAACGTTGGAACACTGGAATGTTCTATCGGTTCTTTTTCGGTTAAAGACCCTGCCATCGATGAGTTTTCGGAGGGGGTTTACACCGGTTCTTTTGTCATCGAATCCATAAAGCCCGATTCGTATGTGGCCTCCGGTCGCATGGTTGTCGAGGTTCGTGCTCGTCTAAAAGGCATTATGCTCGATGATGAATTGAGCTCGCCCTCAGAGCCCGAGTCTTATGAACAAGACCCACTAGAGCAAGAGTGTCAGTTTAAAAATGATGTTCAAGCCCCAGCGGTGCCGGCAGCCGTTGAGACTAAAGCTGAGACATCCAGTCCAGCGCCTGCTGATGAAAATGACGGCAGTCACTTATTTGGTGTTCTTTGGCCTCTTGGTAATGTTGTCAGACTGGACCCAACAATCGAACGTTTACGTCTGCGTCAGCAAAAGAAATTTTTGCAGGATAACGGCTACAGTTTTCGGGTTGCGCAACAACATTGGATTAAGGAATAGGAGGGTTTAAGGATGGCGTTAATATTTCCACGATTGGCTCGTAACTTTATTAAAAACGGTTACTTTCCGACGGATGAGCTTTCGATTGAGCGCATCTTGCATATGCTAGAACCCACACAGGGTGCTGTTCAGATGATCGATCCTTGTTGCGGTGAAGGCACAGCGTTAGCAGAGCTTGCTCACTATTTCAGGGAGTCTGGCATGGCGGTGACTACAGCCGGTATTGAATTTGATGCAGAGCGCGCAGCGCACTCAAAAACAATGCTGGACCACGTTGTTCATGCCGATATGCAAGATTGTGTTGTAGGGAGCGGGCAATTTAACCTGTTGTTTTTGAATCCCCCTTATGGTGATCGGGTAACTGATCAAACCAGTATGGAAGCCAATCGGCAAGGTAGAGACCGTTTAGAGAAATATTTCTTAACGCGATCAATGCCCATGCTGTGTTATGGCGGCCTTTTGATCTACATCATTCCAAATACCATTTTGGATAAAAATCTATCAAAGCAGCTGGCCAGAAGTCTTGATTCGTTGTCGATCTATCGGCTACCCGAGGATAGGTTTAAGCAAGTCGTGATTACGGGCTATCGGCGAAGAAGTGATACAGCGGGCGTGAGCTCGGTGGTCAATCATTTATTAGCTGTCGGTGAAGATCGCTCATTAGCACCTGAGCTACCGGAAGTGCCGGAGCGGTTTTATTCCGTTAACGGACTACCGCAGGTTAAACCACTGGATGTTAGATCGGTAAAGCCTACGGTTGAATCGGTGTTAGAAGTTAAACAGCGCCATAGTTGTTTGTGGGCTGATTTTAACAATCACTTTTCGCAGAAGGTTTGTGACCGCCGGAGACCCGCTAGAAAGCTATCAGATTGGCATTTGGCCCTAATGTTAGCTGCCGGTCAATTGTCCGGTACGGTGATGTCTGGCGACGGTCGTAAGCTGATGGTGAAGGGATCAACGCACAAGGTTAAAGAAATGAGCTTATCGTTTCAGGAAGGTGACGATGGTTCAGTGGTTGAAACGCACAGTGCCATTGATCGATTTGTGCCGGTTATAAAAGGCATAGATGTTACCGAAGGCACTGGGTCGTTTGGCGAAGTGTTTACCATTAAATAGTGGCATTTAGCCATTTCCCGATTGGCCTCCAATCGGGAGGCCTTTTATTTTTTTAGGAGGTTATTATGGTTGAATCAACTTTTTTGAAAGTGAATGAAGCTTCAGCGCAGATGTTTTGCGATGCGTTCATCGGTGATGAAGGCAATTTTATCTTTGGTAGTTTTTGGGGTAATGAAACAGTTTTATTAGAGTTCTTTGCCCGGTTAACATTACCAGCGAGTGAGTTCGGCATCCGAGAGCTCAATCTATCGAGCAACAAGGGAGAGCGGTATAAATTGTCTATCCCTAAATCCGCTGATCTCCAAAAGATCGCGGCTCGAACGCCGCCTAATACGATCTTAGGCTCTTTGTGTCATGTATTTATTTATGATGTGGTATTACGTTCACCGAACCGTACAACCGGTGAGGCTTACGTGTTTGGTTTACCGGATCAAAATCGAGATGACACAGAGGATCGTATGTGGAGCCAGGTGCAGGACTTAAGTCCAGTGCCTGTGTTGGACCACTGGCGCGGTTGTCTAATGCCGATTTTATTGGCACGTGAATGGGTTGTTGAGATTGACTGCTTTGGTTTAACGGCATTCAAAATATCACTTGTCATTGACTTGTTTGAGCAGCTGATTACCGATGGTTTGCGCAGCGGAGATTTGTTGTTGCGGCCGTGTCTTAATCGCAGCGTTAACAATCAGCCCAAGGAATCGCTTTCACTTTTTTAGACCCTACGGGGTCTTTCTTAATGGGCTTGTTTCAGGCGTATTAAGAAAGGCACTGCTAGCAATAGCACCTTTAGAAAAGCTTCCCATGAGCAATGCAAGGAAGCGCAGCAAACGCTGTTGTTCATATTATCCAACTCGCCCTATGGGAATATCCCATAGGGGTATTCCGTGGGCTTCTTTCATCTTTTTTTGAGGAGCAAACAATGAATACCACAGCGAACCCTGAATACACTGCTGATGAGCAAGCAGGCGATGTAACCGAGGAGCCTTCCAACGTTATTGCTTTGCATGATTTTATTAGCAATTTTGGCAGTGATCTTTTAGCTGCTGTTGAACGCGATAACCCGCCTGTTTACAACGATACGCCAAACGCTCTGCGTGTAAGTGTATTAGACGGATTGATGCGAAAACCTTTCCCTGCTCAAGCTGACGCGGTTCAAGCGTTGTCTGCACTGTTATTCGATGAGAATGAGCGTGCAGCGGTATTGAATGCAGAAATGGGTACCGGTAAAACCATGATGGCAATTTGTCTTGCCGCCATCGCTAAAT
>NZ_CEXWTU010000145.1:0-12358 GCF_982758155.1 Marinagarivorans sp.
GAGCGGCTGGCCGTTTTTCTCGAGGAATACGTATTGTAGGTCAGGTTCGATGGCGAATATGGAGTGTCTGTCCTGTTGGCTCGTTGCAACATTATAGTAAGTACTTACGGAGTGGCGAGCGGCGGAAGAAGTCCAATACCTCTTATAGGCAAGCGCTTTTAATTGGCTGTCGGCCACTGCTGAGCGTCATGGAGAACACGTAAGACTTCAATGCAGCTTGTACTGATATTCTCTCGATAGATCACGATAAACGGTACGCCATCAATCACCAGCTCTCGTGTATTTTTCAATCTACCTTGGCGACCAGCTCTGGGGTGATCCGGCAAGATTAGGTGAGTGCTATCGATGATGTTCATCACTACATCGATAGCAACGATGGGGCTATTATCTTGGGCTATATGGGCTTCGATTTTATCTAAATCGATATCAGCAAGGTCAGTCCATTTGAGCTGCACGCTTGGTCTCCCATTTAGCTTTAACGTCTGCATGGTCGATCAATCGCCCTTCATCAGCGGCTTTCACACCTTTTTTCACTTCTCGAATAAACCACTCTTCGCGGGCTACATATTGCTTGATAGCCTCTGCCATCAACCATGCGCGTGGCCTATCCATAGCTTCGGCCATCTGACCGACACGGGTTAATGTTTCGTCATCCAATCTCACTGAAGTAGCTTTTAACGGCATAGCGATTCTCCGAGGTTCTTTTAGAACCTCAACTGTAGCTGATCTATCGCCCATTGTCTTCCTCCGATTATTCATTCAGTGTCGATAGCAGCGCCTCTTTCGTGGCTTCCTGTTCGGTTTCGGCTTGCTGCTGTCGATGCATCGTCGGGTGGGTTGTGTCATGGGTTTGCTTTAGCTTCACGATGCTCACATGGGGGTATATCTCGTGGTGTTGATGCACGCATGGCTTGGCATCTGTTGGATAAAGCGGATGTCGGCACCGTTTTTGATGTATTTAGTCACCGAGCGACTAAGGCGGTCGGGTGTGAGCGGCTGGCCGTTTTTCTCTAGGAATGCGTTTTGTCGGTCAGGCTCGATGACGAATATAGGGGGTCTGTCCCGCTATCTACGTATATAACAGGCAATAAAAAAAGCCGCTACAGTTAAGCTTTAGCGGCTTTTGGGGGCGAGGTTCATCCTAGGGAACACTAACCTATTGATTTGATAGCTTAATGTTATGGGTGTCCCCGATTAGTTCTTTTTAAGTAGTGAGGTGATTTTAACACCTCTTAATGGGTGACCAGATTTAGTATGCCACTACATTCTAGAGAACACTAACCTATTGATTTGATAGATTATTGTGGACACATCGATTGGTCTGGTTGAAATTTAAGCAAGATGTAGAGTGTGTATCCCTGCAGTTACCGAAAATCAAAGTGTAATAAGCCGTACTGGTAAACCGAAAATTGTTATAGCTGTAAGATATACCGCACAATAAATAACGCGTTATTCATTCGCGTTGTGCCCACCGCTTCTCACAAATTTTTTTAAGCACTCCGTTATTATATCCGTGCACATTTTCAGTGTTATTTAACAAGGTTTAATCACTAGAACAACAAGGAATAATCATGTTACACAAGCTCTCCATTTGTTTACTGGCCAGCGCCGCATTAACAGGCATTAGTGTTAACACGTATGCTGACATTCACGACCCACAAAACACTTATTTAAATAGAGATTTACCCAGCGATAACGATGCGGCCACGGTATTAAATAATTATTTAGACGCCGTAGTTACACGCCCTTATAGCATTAGCAATCCCGCCAATTTAACCTTTGATAGCTGGCAAACACGCAATGGTTTTAACAGCCAAGCCAAACTCAATGCCGAGTATTACAACAGCGCGGACTTAGGTCTTGGCCGCGATATGAACTGCGTAGCGCAGCCTCATTTAGAGGTCCAGCGTGGAGCGGGCGCTATGGCCTGTTATGTTTCTAATCACGGTAAAATTGGCGGTGGTGCGCAGGCCGCTTTTGAAGGTTTAAACACCAATAACAATGAAGGCAACTCGCCCTTTGCCACCCCCTTTGCAACAGTCGCCATGGAATACTGGCCCAACCCATCGAATGGCGCTGATAAAAATAATAAAGTGCGCTTCTTTGTTTTTGCAGATGTGAATCCTAATAATGCGGGTTTTGAATTAGTAACCGGTCAGAATATTGTATTAGATAATGGTTTAGGCCATGCTCAGCCCGGTTTATGCTTGTCTTGTCATGGTGGTAAAATCACACAAAATGGTGCCAATATTGTCGATACGCACTTTTTGCCGTTTGATACCTACTCATTTGAATTCGAAACTCCAGAAAAGCGCCAACAAGCCACACCCATTTTCGACAAAATGAACAAGCTCGTTTATAAAGCCGAAAAAAATGCCTACCCTAGCTCGGCGGAAGCGTTTAATCAGCAAATTTGGAAGTATTTAGAGGGCTCATATCCTGGCGGCATCAATAGCAGCACATCAACCTTGGTGGACAGCTACACACCACCAGAATTTATTAATGATCAAGAACTGTACCACGCGATCGCAAAACCTTACTGTCGTGGCTGTCACCTTGCATCACCAACATTTGGTACGACAACATTAACACCGGCGTTGATGAGCTATGCATGCGAAAACAACGGTATGCCACACGCTGAAGTTAACGATGCCAATTTTTTACGCCACATGGAATTCATTGCCCCCATGATGGATACCCTCGCCAATACCGATGCCTGCTACGCAAAGCCCACATTAATTGATTTTCAAACCGACTTAATTGCCAACCCCGCCTTTCGAGTAGAAGGTTTTGAGCAAAAATTAACAGGCGATATTATTAAACACGCTAATGCAGGCCCCAGCGACACTCCCGAAAATGCACCCGAGCGCTTTGCAGCACCACAATTAAATGACGAGCAAAATACCCAAAGGCGAGTATTGGTTGAAGACCCTACATCTATAGGCAAGGCAATTAACATTACCAAATTACGTGGCCAACGCGCCATTACGCAAGTGGACCTCATTGGCAGACAGGTAACCAATACTCAACCTCCCAAGGCACCCAATTTTTCTGTAATAGGTAAAGATGACAATGGTTTTGGCATTGCCAATCGTCCTGCTACCATTAATAACAACATTGACAATTTGGTGCCCAACTTTTTCACCTCAAGTATATCGGTAGCTTCAAATAGTGTTGAAAACATCGACATTAGGAATGTGGGATGCGCCAGCGCTTTAAGCCCCAACAGGTTTTGTGTGATGGAAATTGACGACATATTAATTTATGCCAACAAACCTAGCCAAGAATCCTTGATGTTTGATTTTGAAGACTATCCTTTAAACCCCTACCTTGATCTTGACGGCGGCTTTAACACGGTTATTATTACCGAAGGCTGTGCCGATAGAGTTGCCGTTGATATACGATTTGGCAGGGAACACGCTTTTAATGTAAACAACCAACTCAAAGTACATGGCGACAGCGGCCGTTATTCATTACAAACCCCAAGTGCGGCTTGCCAAGGTGATTTAATCAGCTTTACATTAGATAATATTTGGGGCAACAAACTCAGTGCTAATACCTTAGTCGAGGTGAGTTTTGATTTTTCCTATCACCTAGATGCGATACACCCGCTCATTGATGGTAATGTACAAAGAAGCTTAAAAACTTTAGCGCTACAAAATAACTCGTATATAGAAAACAACACCATTGCCAGCGGCCATGTGAAGTTTGTACATAAAGTAGGACAAGATAACCGCTTAAATGCCAAATACCTTAAACAAGTGGGCTTAGAGGGGCAACCTATCAAAGGTTTAGCCATTGATAACATAGTTGCGACGCCTATCAATTAAGTCCTAACTTACTGTGTTTTTATACAGTTAAAAAATGCAGTCCTTAAGTTAACTGCTTAAGGACTTTATTGTTAGTTAACGGGGTACATACTAAAAATTATGGAGGCTTAAAATGAGTGCCTGTCCTAGCTAAATTCCGGCTTCGGTATCTCTGTGATCCTGAAAGGCATAAAGCACTGTATCTTCAGGTAATTGATCCACCAATTGGTGTGCAGCTTCTTTTACGTTAATTGATTGCATAGATTATCAGCATATCAACATTTCTCGGATTTTTTTCGGCTAGTGCCTCAAGTAGGGCCTCCTCTGTTGCAATAGTCGGGGACATCCATAACAAAGATCTATTCAATCGATAGATTGGTGTTCTCTAGGATGACCCCGCCCCAAAAAGCCGCTAAAGCTTCACAGCCTTAGCGGCTTTTTTATGGCCCTAAATTTCCCCGTCATCTACTTAGTTTGGCCTGCTTCATAGCGCTTAACTTGCGTGATGTGCATGCCACTTCTGGCAGCCATCTGTTGTCTTCTTTTTAAGCTACCAACACAATGCTCCAGGCAGAGCTATTCGCTTGACCACACCTCAGGTATCGGGCGCTTTTTAAAGGGCGCTTGCGTGATATTGATTGAGGCCAAATTCGTGCAGCGACCGAAAGTCTGTGCGCAATCAAACCACAAGAAATCAATCACACTACCCCCATTGATTATGGCGCCGGTGTTACCATTGCTATTTAGTCATTAATCATTAAGCCCAAACGCATTATCGCCTCGGCTGCGATCACCGAGCGACGTTGCTGGCGGTTTATTCGGGACGAGGAAACAATATTTCATCCACTAATGCTTGATCTCGACCTCCTTATCTTCGTTGCTCAAAGCGTTACATGCCCCGGCATGCGCCCCTTTAAGCGCCTCGATAAGAAAGCCGATCTCTTCGCCTAATTGGATAAACTATTATTGCCTCGTCCCTTATTCCACTTCGAGAGAATCTCACATGCTGTCAATTGTTTATCGTTTGACGACTTTAAAGCACGCTTTTGCCTTGAGTTGTGCCGTTATGCTCGGCGCTTGCGCCCAAACGCCTATTGGCAATAAAGGCACTGACAATACTCTGCTCTACGCCATTAATGCAGGTGGTAAACATTTTATCGCCCAAGATGGTACGGCTTACGCGGCGGATCATTATGTTAAAGGTGGCAGCTTTGGCGCGAGTACGGACGCCATTCAAGGCACCCAAGATCAAACACTTTTTCAGTCGGAACGTTGGGGGCGTTTTAGTTATGGGTTCCCGGTAAAATCTGGTGACTACGATATTAAATTACACATGGCGGAAACTTGGTTTGGCCCAGCGCAAACCGGTCTACGCGAATTTGATGTGGTCATTGAGGGGCAAAAACAGTTGGCCAAGGTGAACCCTTTAAAAGCAGTGGGGCATGACCGCGCTTACTCGGTGACAGTTAACAATATCCTCGTTGATGACGGTGAATTATCTATCGATTTTTTGCCGCTCGTCGATAGCGCGAGCGTGCGCGGCATTGAGATTTACGGTGCAGCCGGTAATCGGCTAGAGGGTGCAAGTATTCCCCAGCAACTTAAACCAGCAGCGCCACTCACAGCACTTTGTCCCCAAAGCGGAATACAAGCGCAAACTGATTTCGTTCTTTTTGATGGTGGCCAGCCCCTCGGCGATGTTGTAGCCAATACCTTGGAATTACGTAATTCTTGGTACCTTGATGAAGCTTGGGCAACAGCGAGTGGCGCTGTGGTCGAGTATCAGCCACTCGGCAATAGTTCGGTCTTGGCTTATCACAGCGCGAAAGGCTTTAGTGGTTTTAAACTTACGCCGCCTGCGGCACATGGTAAGCGTCAAACCTTCACGCTAACAGGCGTTGATATATACGTTGAATCTGAGCGCCCAGGCCCCGAGTTCGGAATCCGGGTTATTAAACCTGGCGAGCCTGAAAATAACGGGCACGCACCAACAGCGACTTGGTTGCGTGACAGCCAGGGCAAGCAGGAGCTAGCATTAACCGCGGGCTGCTCTTTGTTGTCGCTGTCACTTCCAGAAAGCTGGTCTGTGCATGATGTTGCAAACCGCTTTATTCTTGAAGTGCGCGAGGGCTGGGATAAGAGCCATCACATGAAGATCCACCGCATTGTTATTAAAGGATTCAGCCCCGTTCAATAGAGTTTAGGGGCGAGGCTTAAATTGAGTGTACGCAAGTTGTAGGTAGGGCGAGATCAGCTATCGACTGTTTTTCGCTGTATTATCCATGGCTTGATCGCATCCACTTAAATGAGAAAGCCATGGTTAAACTCTTTTTACTCTTTGCTGCAATTAACGGCGCGCTTGCGGTTACCCTGGGTGCCTTTGGCGCCCATGCCTTAAAGCAAAGCCTTAGTGCAACAGCGCTGCAAACTTGGCACACGGCAGTGCAGTATCACTTTGTGCATGTGTTGGCATTGTTGGCGGTAGCCATGTTGTTAAAAATGCTGGGCGTGAATGCGGTTGGCAAGGTGGCGGGTATTGCTTTTATCGCGGGTATTATTTTATTCAGCGGTAGTTTGTATTGGCTGGCATTGGGCGGGCCCCGCTGGCTTGGCCCCATTACACCACTGGGTGGCTTGGCGTTTATTATCGGCTGGTTGGCGCTAGCGGTGTGCATTTGGCGTACAGCCTAATACACTCATTGGGGCTAGCGCTTTACGGCGCTAGACCCACCTCCTCGTTTGCGCGATGATGGCGTTTCCTTCGGACTGTAAACGCGTTCATTACTATGCCTTCTACTTCGCAGCAATCACTTCGTCACTTTACGGGTGCTATCCCCTTCTTTATCGCCGCCTTCCTTAATGCTTTTGTGGATTTAGGCCACAAAATTGTTATCCAGAATACGGTGTACAAACTATACGACGGTGCCGAGCAGGTTATCTTAACGGCTATTGTGAATGGCTTGATTTTGCTGCCTTTCCTGTTGTTACTCAGCCCGGCGGGTTTCCTTTCAGATAAGTTTTACAAAAGCCGTGTGATGCAAATGAGCGCTTGGGCCGCGGTGGTCTTAACGTTGTGTATTACGGCCTGCTATTACTTGGGCATGTTTGAGCTCGCCTTTGCGATGACGTTTTTACTGGCGGCGCAGTCGGCGATTTATTCGCCAGCCAAGTATGGTTACATCAAAGAATTGTTCGGCAAGGCGCGTTTGAGTGAAGCCAACGGCGCCATATCAGCACTCTCGATTGTTGCGATTTTAGCCGGTAGTTTTGCCTATACCATTGTCTTTGAGTTGCTTTACCCTGAAAACCCCGCTAACGAGTCTGAAATTCTTCGCGCTATTGCACCGGTAGGTTGGTTGTTGGTGATTAACAGCGTGATTGAACTCATCATGATGTACCGCTTGCCCGCGGTGGGTGTCACTAACCCGCAGGCGAATTTCGATAAAAAAGCATTCTTTTCTGGCCGTTTATTTTGGCAAGATTTAAAACCCTTAGGCCATAGCCGCGCTATTGGTTTGAGTGTGATTGGCTTGGCGATGTTTTGGTCAATCGGGCAGGTATTACTCGCGGTGTTTCCTTCATTTTTAAAAGCTACGACGGGCGAGCTGGATACCTTAGTTGTACAAGCCGTATTGGCATGTACGGGCATAGGTATTGCGATAGGCTCGATGACGGCCGGCAAGGTTTCGCGCAATTATATTGAGCTTGGTCTATTGCCCGTAGGTGCACTCGGGATTTTGAGCGGCCTGATTGTCCTAACTCATTTGAGCAGTATGTGGGCTTTTGCGGGGTGCTTTTTGTGGATAGGCATTAGCGGCGGTCTTTTTATTGTGCCGCTTAATGCGCTGATTCAGTTTAATGCCAAAGGCGATGCGCTGGGCCGCACATTGGCGGCTAATAACTGGGTGCAAAACTTGGCGATGTTAAGCTTTTTAGGCTTAACAGTAGTGTTTGCTTTGATGGGGTTTAGTAGTAAAACACTGCTGCAGCTTATGGTGTTAGTGGCGCTTATCGGCAGTATTTATACTCTTAAACAATTGCCGCAAGCTTTTGTGCGCTTTGCTTTGGCGAGTGTTATCTCTCGCCGTTACAAGGTGCATGTTCAGGGTTTAGAGCATATGCCTTCGGCGGGTGGTGTTTTGCTGTTGGGTAACCATATCAGTTGGATTGATTGGGCTATTTTACAGTTGGCCAGCCCGCGGCCTGTACGTTTTGTAATGCTAAAAAGTATTTATCAGCGTTGGTACCTTAAGCGCTTTTTGGATTTAATGGGCTGTATTCCGATTGCACAAGGTGGCAGTGCTCAAAGTTCGATTGAAAAGGTGGCAGAGTATTTAAACCAAGGTGAGGTGGTGTGTTTATTCCCAGAAGGCACGATTAGTCGTACAGGGCATTTGGCCGAGTTTCGCAAAGGCTTCGAGCGCGCAGCGGCGTTGTGCGACGATGCGGTTGTGATTGTTCCCTTCTACCTGCGGGGTTTATGGGGCAGCCAGTTTTCCCGTGCGAGTGAGCATTTTAAACAGTCGCAAAAGCGGGGGTTAAATCGCAATTTAATTTGCGCTTTTGGCGAATCTTTACCTAAGGTAACTACGGCGGATGTGCTAAAACGCCGTGTGTACGACTTGTCGTTAGTAACGTGGCAAACTTTTATTGATCAAAAACCAACGCTTGGCGCTAGCTGGATTAATCGTGCAAAGCAGGTGGCCGATCAACCGTTATTAATTCATCCTGAAGGTGGGCACCTAACCGGGCATCAAGCGTTGAGCTTGTCATTAATTTGGGCGCGCCGTCTACGTTTACATAAAACGCAGACCATTGGCGTAATGATGGCGCCCACGGTAGATGCGGCTATTTTACACATGGCCGCGTTTATAGCTGGTAAACGTATTGCTAACCTGGATGGCACATTGCAGCCAGCAGTATTGGCCGAACAGTTAGAAAAAATAGACTCTAATACGGTTTATATCGCGAAAGACTTAATGACGGGTTTGAGTAATAGCGTCACTGTTGTTGATATGGACAAGCTTCAAATTACGCGATTCGAACGATGGCTAACGGCTTTTTACAGCCGCTGGACGCCGGCTTGGAAAATTCGCTGGTTATCGTTAAATAAAGCCGCTGCGCAAGATGCTGCCGTAGTGGTGTTTACCCAAGAGCATGCTGTAAATTTAAGCCATAAAAACATTCAGGCGAATGTTGCGCAGCTAGCCGATGTATTAAATGCTCAGCCGGATGATGTGGTGTTAGCCAATATGCCATTGCATCAGGCTTACGGTTTAACGGTGAATTTATTAATGCCGTTATTGCAGGGTATTGCATGCGTGCCACAACCTTTGGCTAACCCCGTGGCTGATGCTCGGGCGATTAGCCAAAATGATGTGACGTTATTGTTTGTGAGTGCGCCGGTATTACAGCAATTAACCGACCATGATAAAGCCCATACACTCATGCTAAAAAGTGTGCGTTGTGTGGTCTGTAGCCATTTAGGTTTAACTGACGATGCGGTTCAAAATTTCCAGTTGAAATTTCATCAACCGGTATTAGTCGGCTTTGGTATTACAGAAGCCTCCCCAGTGGTGAGTTGTAATATTCCTGACGCTATGGATACACATAATTGGAAGGTTCAAATTGGGACCAAACCCCAGACGCTAGGGATGCCATTACCGGGCACCAGCTTAAAAATTGTAGATGCCGATAGACTTGAGGTGGCCACCCACATGCGGGGCAGAGTCTGGGTGGCAGGGCCGCAAATTATGTTGGGCTATATTGGCGAAGAATCCCCTTGTTATGACGTTGATAATATTACCTGGTTAGATACGGGTTTAACGGGCAGCCTAGATGACGATGGTTTTTTACGGTTGGACGATACTTGCGAAAATATTGCCGATGAACCGAGCGATAATGAAGAGATAGAGGGCGGTGAAAAATGAACGCAACAGAGTTACCATTATTTTGTACACAGCCAGCCGCGACTTTGGCCGTGTTGGCAACGGATAAGGCCACCTATATTGCTTATGAACGCGAACGTGATTTTATGTCTGCGCCCAAAGCCTTTGTGATTGTTGAAATACCCCCTAGCATTTTGATTACGGTGAATGCTTGCCATGCTAACGAAGCGCAGTGGTTGGTTTTAGAGCAAGAGCCGCACGGGGTTTATCAATATCAATATGACGATGCAAGATTCTATATTTTTTATGGGGCGGAGCAACTGGTGGACGTAAAAGCGGAAGACGTCTTGCTTTACCGCGAGATGTACCATTGTGCGAATCCGCATGCCGCAATTTGTAAATATTTGAACCAAGAGGCTGAAGTTTAATTCTTAGTGATGCTTTTCTGGTGTTAAATTTTAGCGGTTATATAAGTGTCTATTCTTGTGCGAGGATATTATGAAAATTGCATTTTATAGTAGCAAACCTTACGACCACATTTTTTTTGACGCTTTAAATTCTGGCCATACGCTACTTTATATTGAGGCGGCGTTAGCCCCAGCAACCGCCGTATTAGCAGAAGATTGTGATGCGGTGTGTTGTTTTGTGAATGACTCGCTGGATGCGGAGGTCTTACAGCGTTTATATGCATACGACATTTCATTGGTCCTCATGCGTTGTGCCGGTTTTAATAATGTTGATGTTGAAGCGGCTACAGCCTTGGATATTTGCATCGCCCGCGTGCCAGAATATTCGCCCTATGCGGTGGCCGAGCATACGGTGGGTTTAATCATGACGCTCAATCGACATATTCACCGAGCCCATAATCGCATTCGCGAAAATGATTATTCGTTGCACGGTTTAATGGGGTTCGACTTACACGGTAAAACGGTGGGGGTGATCGGTGCGGGTAAAATAGGCTTGGCCTTTATTCGTATTATGCGGGGCTTTGGTTGTAGGGTCATAGTGTTCGACCCGTTAAAAACCCCTATCGAAGGCGCCGAGCATGTAGCGTTAGAAGAACTTTGGGCGCAAAGCCAAGTGGTATCATTACATTGCCCGTTAACCCCCAAAACACATCATATTGTCAATGCCGATTCGCTCGCTAAAATGCCTAAAGGTGTCATGCTGATCAATACTAGCCGTGGCGGTTTAATAGACACGCAGGCGGTGATTGATAGCTTAAAGAAAGGCCATCTCGGTTATTTAGGTATTGATGTTTACGAGGAGGAGGCCGGATTGTTTTTTGAGGATTTATCGGACGTTATTATTCAGGATGATATTTTTGCCCGTTTAACGACGTTCCCCAATGTGATGATTACCGGCCACCAAGCCTTTTTTACACGCGAAGCACTGCAGAAAATAGCGGCAGTGACCTTTGAAAATATTGAAGCGTTTGAATGTGGTGATTATTCTCGCATCCAAACCGTCAATAATTTGAAAAAGTAAAATACTGATAAATTATTTTTATGGTATTGATGTTTTTTTGACAGGTATTTGTCTGTTGATTTGTGGGGTTGATGTTTTTAAAGGGTCTAAAATTTAATGTGAATTTTTATATACCCTAATTCGCACCATTCACCGATTTCTATTCAAAAATATTGCTTCTTAGTTGGCAACTCTGAACTAGCCTACATAGGTAGGTGTAAGTTTATTTATGCGCCAGTCTGTTGAGACTGGACTGAATCAGGGTTGCTAAAATGGCTGACGAAAACGATCCCAAAAGTAAAAAACAACAACAGCAGGATGCGCTGGACCAGTTTATTGCTGATGAGGATCAGAAGGCTAATCTTGATGCTGAAGAGCGCGAGGCCGACGATGTTGATGCCAGCGACGAGAGCGCAATAACAGCGGGCAACCTGACATATAGTGATCGTATTGATCGAAAAGCTGAGAGCAACGATAGGCAAGGCGGTACAGAAAACGATACCTTAGATGACATTGAATACGTTCAGGATAAACCATCGGTATCTGTTGAAGAATCTGAAGCTGGTCAGCACACGGCGGCAACTACCAGTGCGCGCGATTCAAGCGAAAGTTACCAGGCAAGTGACGTAAGGCAGGGTGATGCTCCCCGTGAAGAGGCTGATGTTCAGCCTGGGCAGAATCCTAATTATCGCCGAGCGTCATTACCGGACAATGGCAGTGCTGCGCCTGAGGGGGGGCAGGTTCAAGGGAGTCAAAATTCAGTTAGTGGTGGTGAAGAGGCTGGTGGGCAGGAGGATACTAGCGGATTAGAGGGCGACGATAATACCGAGCAAAACACGGAGGAGGGGGCAGAAAGCGAGATCACATCAGAAGATGCCTCGAATAATGAGCCTGGTGATGGAGCCGATCCTGTGGATCCTGTGGATCCTGTGGATCCCGTCGATCCGGTTGATCCGGTTGATCCCGTCGATCCAACAGATCCAACAGATCCAACAGGTCCAACAGGTCCGGTAGATCCGGTCGATCCCGTCGATCCCGTCGATCCAACAGATCCTACCGATCCTACCGATCCTACCGATCCTACCGATCCCACAGATCCAGTGGACCCGGTAGATCCAGTAGATCCGGTCGATCCAACAGATCCAACAGATCCAACAGATCCAACAGATCCAACAGATCCAACAGATCCAACAG
>NZ_CEXWTU010000146.1:0-12311 GCF_982758155.1 Marinagarivorans sp.
TCCTAGAACACGCCCAAGTTTTTGATAACTTTTACGGCACCTCTAAAGAGTGGGTAGAAGCCACATTGGCCAGCGGCATGGATGTCATACTTGAAATTGACTGGCAAGGCGCACAGCAAATTCGCAAATTATTACCGGCTACGGTAGGAATATTTATTCTTCCGCCATCACAGGCCACCTTGCGCCAACGCCTCACAAACCGCGGGCAAGATGAGCAAGCAATTATCGATCGCCGCATGCGCGATGCCAAAAATGAAATCGAACACTACGTCGAGAGCGATTACCTCATTATTAATGATGATTTCGCTGTCGCGCTGGCCGAATTCAAAGCCATTATTACGGCTGAACGGCTAAAACTCGATAAGCAGCAAAATAGGCATCAAACGTTACTAACAAGCCTATTGTCCTAACGCCCACATTTCCGTAGAATTGCGTCCCCTTTTGTCTCACTTAGTGCGCACTGTAAGCTTGCATGGCCTACCATGTATTACAAAAACCGCAGCATATCTGAGCAAACACGCTATTAGCTACAACACAGTTAGCTATAGCGTAACGGGCCGGCAAGCCTAAACGCTTGCCAATACGCTGTAAATCATGCACATTTAAGACGCTTTAACCCAGGAAAACACCATGGCTCGTATCACTGTAGAAGATTGCTTAGATCACGTAGAGAACCGCTTTGAACTAGTCGTTGTGGGCAGCAAGCGCGCACGTCAACTGGCTGTTGGCGGCAAGGACCCTTTGGTTCCAGAAGAAAACGACAAGCCAACCGTTATTGCATTACGCGAAATTGAGCTAGGTCTTATCGACGTTAGCATACTCGCAGAGCCAGACCCTGAAATTCAACCCATGATGAAGCCCGAGCTAAACCTCGAAATGCCATCACACGAGTAACACCTGCCGGAGGACACACTTGCTCACCATTGATTCCCTTAGTCACAGACTGTCCTCCTATTTAGAGCCCGATCAAATTCGGGCTGTTAAACGCGCCTATTATTACGCCGAACAAGCCCACACCGGCCAATACCGCCGCAGTGGCGAACCGTACATTACCCACCCCTTGGCCGTTGCCAACATTCTTGCATCCATGCATATGGGCTACCAAAGCCTTATCGCAGCCATGCTGCACGATGTTATTGAAGATACCGGCATTGGCAAAAAAGCTATTGGTGAACAGTTTGGCGAACCCATTGCCGATCTCGTCGATGGCGTGAGTAAGCTCGCCAAAATCGAATACGAATCCCAAGCCGAAAAACAAGCCAAAAACTTTCAGAAAATGGCGATGGCGATGGCGCATGACTTACGCGTTATTGTCGTCAAACTTGCCGATCGCCTGCACAACATGCGTACATTGGGCTCACTGGCGCCGGCCAAAAAGCGCCGCATAGCCAAAGAAACCTTAGAAATTTACGCCCCCATAGCCCACCGCTTGGGTATGAACGACTTACGCATTGAATACGAAGACCGCTGCTTTACCGCCATGTACCCGTTGCGCGCATCGCGATTACAAGCCGCACTCAAACATGTGCGCGGCAACCGTAAAGCGCTCGTCGAAAATATTCAGGATGCCATTGAAAACCGCCTGCAGCGCGAAGGGATTCCTGCGTTGGTTATTGGCCGCGAAAAGCACCTGTACAGCATTTACAACAAAATGCGTGCAAAGAAAAAGTCTTTTAAAGAAATCATGGACGTCTATGCTTTTCGCGTGATCGTTGAAGACATCGACACCTGCTATCGCGCGCTCGGCGCCGCGCACAATCTTTACAAGCCCATGGCCAGCGAATTTAAAGATTATATCGCCATCCCAAAGATTAACGGCTATCAAAGCCTGCACACCATTCTTATCGGTATGCATGGCGTACCGATTGAAGTACAAATTCGCACCAAAGAAATGGATGAGCTCGCCAGCCGAGGCATCGCAGCCCACTGGCTATACAAATCCGTTAACGGCAAGGATCACGGAGAAGAATCACAAGCCCGTGTAGATCGCTGGATTCAACGTATTTTAGAAATTCAGCAGCATGCAGGCAACTCGCTCGAGTTTATTGAAAACGTCAAAATTGATCTATTCCGCGATGAGGTTTACGTATTTACCCCCAAAGGCGCGATTGTTGAGCTACCCGCAGGCGCGACTCCTGTCGATTTCGCCTACAGCGTACACACCGATATTGGCAACGCCTGCGTCGCCTGTCGTATTAACGACCGCCCAGCGCCACTTTCGCAACCTTTGCAAAGCGGGCAGAAAATCAAGATAGTGACCTCTGATTCCTCGCAGCCCAACCCCAACTGGCTCAACTTTGTCGTTACCGCTAAGGCGCGCACAGCCATTAGGCACTACTTAAAAACCCAGCATCACATGGAATCGGTAGAACTTGGCCGCCGCATGCTAGCCCGCGCACTGGCCAATAACGATTTATCCCTGGATGCGCTGGCAATAGACCAGTTCCAGTACGTACTGGACCTCAACAAATTACAGACCCGCGATGATCTTTACGAGCAAATTGGGCAAGGAAAAATTGCCGCCATCTCCGTCGTTAAAGGCTTACACCCCAACGCCGACCACGACCACAGCTCGACCCCTATCACCATAGAATCACCTGACGGCTTATTAATTAGCTTCGCCCGCTGCTGCCGCCCCATTCCTGGCGATCAGATTCTTGGGCACTTCAGCACAGGCAAGGGCATTGTTGTGCACCGCGAGACTTGTAAAAATATTGGCGACTTGCGCAGCAAAGGCGAAAACATCAACCCCATCAATTGGTCTGAACAAGTTACCGGTGAGTACTACACCGAAATACGCGTTGAAGTGAATTCTGAGCGCGGCATTATTGCTTCTTTAGCCACTAGAATTGCAGAGACACGCACCAATATCGAAGGTATTCAAGTGGCTGAGCGCGATGCAGAACATAGCGTAATCACACTGACTATTGCCGTTAAAAACCGAAAACACATGGCCGATGTTATGCGCCGCGTGCGCACAATGCGCTCGGTAAGCTCGGTCCATCGCGGTAAGAATTAACCCTCGCACGAGCATTACCTCCTTCCATTAATGATTACCGCTCAGCAGCGGCATTCGCTGCTGAGCTTACATTGGCACAAGAGACGGCAATAAGCCGACACCCAAAAAGGAAACATCATGACCAACAAGGCTATTATCTCAACCGAGCAAGCGCCAAGCGCTATTGGTACCTATTCACAAGCTGTTAAAGTCAACAACACCGTGTACTTATCCGGTCAAATACCTTTAATTCCAGAGACCATGACCATGGTCGAAGGTGACTTCGCCGCTGAAGCCCACCAGGTTTTTAAGAACTTAAAAGCCGTTTGTGAAGCCAGCAATGGTAGCTTGGCCGATATCGTTAAGCTCAACATTTATCTCACAGACCTCAACAACTTCGCCATTGTGAATGAAGTCATGGCAGAATATTTTAGCGCCCCCTACCCCGCGCGTGCCGCCATTGGCATCAACCAATTACCCAAAGGCGCACAGATTGAAGCCGACGGCATTTTAGTTATTTAAGCAACCTCTAATTGCGAATAAAATTGAACAAACCCGGGCTGATCAAAAAGCGTACGCGCCGCTTCAGCCCTTGAAAAACCTAGCGCTCAGAGACTTATCCACAGAAAACTATCGCATTCATTGAAGCCAATTGTGTATGAAAAAAATGATCTTGCCGCAACTCTTCATCTATGACCTTGATGGCACCTTGATCGATAGCGTGCCCAATATCAGCAAAGCCATTAACCTCGCCTTGCAGGAAGCTTTTTCTATCCAAGCTCCAATAGGCGAGGTCCGAACATGGGTTGGTAATGGGAGCTTGAAACTGGCGGCACGCGCACTGAGCTTTGCACAAGATCCCTCAGATAATAGCCCCGCAAGCGAAAGGGCGCTCGCGGCCCTGCACCACCGCTTTTTACATTACTACGGCCAAAACATTAATAGCCCCAACCCTGTTTTCGAGGGTGTCCATGAACTGTTAAAGCTA
The DNA here is from genome assembly GCF_982758155.1 of Marinagarivorans sp. NCBI lineage: Bacteria > Pseudomonadati > Pseudomonadota > Gammaproteobacteria > Cellvibrionales > Cellvibrionaceae > Marinagarivorans > Marinagarivorans sp. The sequence continues at coordinate 3,987 of NZ_CEXWTU010000146.1, forward strand.
ATCCACAAAACAGGTACGCCCCAAGCAGTTGCAACCAACAAGCCGCAACAATTTGTGCCTTCGCTTTTAAAGAACGAAGGCCTAGCGCCGTATATATCAGCCATCGTGGGTGGCAACAGCCTGCCCGAGCGAAAACCACACCCCTTGCCTCTCGAATATCTGTGCCGCCGCTTTCACTGCCAACCCAGTCAGGCCGTCATGATTGGCGATAGCGCATCGGACGCCATCAGCGCAAAAAATGCAGGTATTCCATGCTGGCTTGTAGAGCAAGGCTACTCGCAAGGTGTCGATTTGCAGCAACTTGGCGCGCAAGAAGTTTTTAAGGACATGCAAAAATTGTTAGGCTATACACAGGAACTTATTCATAAGCGCTAACGCTATACTACTGGAGCCACACATGAGCGTATCAACGCACGCCCTACCTCACGCACTGATCATAAGCCTTCTAGGCGCCAGCGTGATTAGCGAAGCGCAAAGCAGTATGAGCTACCTATGTACTCTCGACGGCGACACCCGCATTATTGCCGTTGAATACAGCACCACCGAGCCCGCCCCTTGCGCTGTAACCTACCTCAAAGACAATGAAAAACAAACGCTCTGGCAAGCAACAACTAGCCATGGATACTGTGAACAGCAAGCCCAAGTATTCTTAGAAAAGCAGCGCAGCTGGGGCTGGAATTGCCAAAGCGAAAACATTATTGCCGCCGAGTAGTTCAGGCGGCACTCGCGCCGGAGTAAAAGGGATAATGAATCACATTGGCATGGACAGCCGAAAAAGTAGCCATAAAAAACTCACTCAGCACTTTGTCGCCAACAATGGTGTGTGATGTCGCGTAAATAACGGAAAGCCCGGGATTGAGCTCGTCATCCACCCCAAATATTTATGACGTTAATAGTGTTGTTACCTGTTGCACACCGATCTGCGATATTCGTCGAATAAAATCGTCTAACGGGGAGTCTCAGGAGCGCCACGTTATCAAAACGCCAATAGAGCTTGGCGATATGAGCTGGCCAATAGAAATTACCTTAACCAATCGCTCGGACATGAGCTATTTGATGCTTTTTGGCAGAGAAGGTATGAGCGACCGCATATTGGTCGACCCATCACAGACCTTTCTCCTATCAACCTTATCCGAATAAGGTTAGAAGAAATCCTATATCATTGTTATAAGCCGCAACACTCACTTAAGGGCCGAGGAAAAAATACTTTACCCAATAATACTTGCCCCCCAGCTTCCTCAGCAGCGTTGCTCAAAGCGTTACATACCCCAGTATGCGCCCCTTCGAGCGCCTTGCTGAGAAAACAGGCGCCCTCGTCTAATTGGACAAACTATTATTGCCCCGCCCCTAACGTTGCGGCTTATATGTAATGTTCACTTAGCACTACGGTTTATATGCAATATTAATATAGCCGGTAAGCTTCCTAATGCCATTCCCCCTCACACCCTCCGCGCTTTCGTCTAGAGTTTATTGATGAACCAATAACTTATGCTGAGCTTGTATGAATCGCGTGCTAATAATCGATGACGATCGCTTTATCCAGAACATTCTGCACCGATGTCTCAGCAAAAATTATGACACACGCACCGCCGACAATGGCCCAATGGGCATTAAAGTCGCAAACAGCTGGTCACCGGACATTATCTTGCTTGACGTAGAAATGCCAGGTCAAAACGGTTATGAAGTTTGCGATCAGCTTAAGCGCCAAGAGGCAACTTGCAACATTCCTGTGGTATTTTTGTCGGGGAAAAGCTCGGTTAGAGAGCGCATGCTGGGCTTTGAAGTAGGAGCCGACGACTACCTGATTAAACCGTGCGAGCCCGAGTTTCTACAAAAAAAACTGGCCAAAATCACCGACGCCTACCAAAAAAGAGCAACGCTTGTACATTCAGCCCAGCAAGCCGAAGAAACCGCCATGGAGGCGATGAGCACAAGCTTCGAGCTAGGCAAAGCCGTTCGCTTTGTTGAGCAATCCTATAGCGTATGCAGTTACGACGAATTAGCCCAGACCCTTACCACGGTGGTCAATGATTTAGGCTTAAGTTGCGCACTCATGTTTACCTGTTCTGACGGCAATCGGTTTTACGGGGACCAGCAGCACCTAATAAGCCCCATTGAAGAAGATTTACTGCTGATGATGCATAACAACGAACAGCGCTTTATTGACTTCGGCTGTCGCACCCTCATTAATTACCCACTAGTCGCATTACTGATCAAAAACATGCCATTAGAAGACCGAGCGCGCTACGGTAGAATTAAAGACACGCTGCCTTTTTTACTTGGCGCCGGTGATGCCAAGGTCCGCGTCCTCGATGCTGAAAGCGCACTCAAAACACAAAGTAAGAACCTAGCCCGCAGTGCCGAAAGCATCGAAAGCGTACTCAGTCAAATTGCTGCAACAGTAACGAAAAACCAAACAAATGTTAGCAGCATTATGCTGACCCTAACGACAGAGCTCAGCACACAGTTACACAAAATGGGACTAGAGGGTGACCAAGAAGACTACGTGCTCACTCAAATTGATATCGCGGCTAATCGTTTATTCGAAGAAGCCAATAGCGTGAGTTCTGTCGAACACACGCTGAGTACCACGGTGAAAATGCTTCAATTATTTAGCGCAGAACAAACCCGCATTATTGAAGAGAATCTATCTTCGGCGAGCAAGGTAGCCGCCGAAGTCATTCAAGATGTTGAGTTGTTTTAAGGGACGAGGAAACAATATTTCATCCACTAATGCTCGATCTCGACATCCTTACCTTCGTTGCTCAAAGCGTTACATGCCAAGGCATGCGCCCCTTTAAGCGCCTCGATAAGAAAGCCGATATCTTCGCCTAATTTGACAAACTATTATTGCCTCGTCCCTAAGGGGCAGAAACTTGCTCTTCCTGTGCTTCACCCTCAGCCCGTAATCGCGCAGTACGAATACGCACTTTTTTCGTATCGGCCAACATCAAAACTTGTAACAACTCTTGAAACGCTTGAATCGGTGCAGAACCAAAATCGACAAAAAACACCTGCCGATTGACTTTTTTCTGTGGGAAAGTCACCGAATGAATGCGGCCGCCAATGCCATGGTTATCGACTTCACGCTTATTCTGCGGGTCCAACCAACGAATAGCCCAGTGCTCTAATTGAGACTTTTGCATATTGAGGCCCGTGCATTCGAACTCCACATTGTTCCAAGCCATTGGCTCTAGGCGTACTTTTAACTTCTTTTGCCAGGTGATGCTTTGCGGCTCAAAAGAAATGTGGGTATCCGGATTAAAATTAGCAACTTGGGGCGGCTGTGGTGCTTGATCAACCAAATCGAAACGGCGCCAGCGAAAAATCTCTGGCACGCCCTCAACGCCATTCACGCTGGCTAGCGCTTCGACTTCGGTTTGCGCATGGGCGCCTTTGAACGATGCAATAGCATCCAAATAAATATTCAAATAGTGGTTACGAATATTAGTGGTGTAACGCTGAAGGTTTTGCATCGCGGTTCCCCCCTCAAAAGAGATTTAGCTTATGTTGTGGCGTTTAACTACGCCTTATAAACCGAGTACCATAAGGCCATCGGCAATTTGTTGTTGTAAATCATTTTGCCACTTGGGCTTTTGTTGCTCAATCACGGCCTGCAATAAGGGCTGTACAGGTAATTGATAACCGTCGCAGTCGGCCGAAACCGGCGGCACGACGACATTAATAACGGTACTGACCTGCAATGGCTTTTTCTTGAGGTCAACCGTCAACACAATAGCCGCTGGCGCTGTAAACTCGGCGCGACATGACGCCTTAATTTGCAGTACAACAATATTGGTATCTACATTACCAGACAACACCGTATGCAGTGGAAAAGTCACGGTGATGGTTTTTTCATCGCTCGTTAACTTAGCCTGCCCGGCTTTAGAAATTTTAAGGGAGCGTTTGCCGCCAAGCCAAGGTACCCCTTTTTCTTCGTACAATATTTTAGGCACATAGGTATCCAATACCAAGCCCAACAAGCGTGCCGCCGCCGTATCTTCGGCAGCCAATGGCTTTTTAACCACCGGAGCTTTCACAGCAGTAGGCTGACCTGACAGCGCAACAACCGGCACAGAAGACGTGTTAGCGCTCGCTACCACAGGCGCAGCCAATACCGCTATCGTACAAAAGGAAAAGAGGTACTTGCGCATAGTGACTACTCGTTGAAACCAAAGGCTTGCGCCAAGGCTTCAATAAAACTCTTCATCTCAAGCGTCATTACCGCGAATTCAGTATCGAATTCCTCGGCCGCCGTTTCTGGGTGCGAGTCTGAAGCCTTATCTTTAATTTCGTCACCAAAGCGCAACCGCTTAATGGCGAGGTCATCTTCGATAACACCAGTGACAATATCTTTCCAGTTAAAAGCGAGTTTATTCACGACCATGCCAGTATGAATATGACTCAATACCTCATCAGCCGTTAAATCTTGCTTCTTACAACGAACAACACGCTCATCTTTAGCCGCTTTCAGCTCGCACTCTTCACCTAACTCGAAACCGCTTTCGGGGTGTTCGAGCAACCAGCGAGTAAGGACTTGCGGCACGGGCGTTTTGGTCGACACGGGAATGCAGGGCAAGGAGCCTAGCGCTTCGCGCAAAGCCGAAAGCAGTTCTTCTGCACGTGCAGCAGAGCCAGCATTCACCACAACATAGCTTTGCCGAGGTGCGATATAGGCAAAGTCGACCGAGTTTTTAACAAAGGCTTTTGGCAGCAATTCAAAGATCAATTCATCCTTCATGCCGTCGCGTTCTTTGCGGCTAACTCGCCGACCCTCTTCCTCGCTAATAAGCTGTACTTTTTCCTCTAGAGCCTCACGAATAACGCCACCGGGCAGTATCTTTTCCTGCCGTTTGAGTGCAACCATGATGTAATCAGGAATCGCGTGTACAAGAAGATCCGAGTGACGCCCAAGCGGTGGCACGAAGCCTTGCCGCTTGAGATCCAGCTTGCCGCACGGATTAAAAACATGACCGCTTAACTTTTCATTAAGATCTTCTGGTGAAGTTTTAAAGGCTTCCGTTAAACGGTATAAACGCAGGTTTTTAAACCACATAATTGGTTATGCCACGATATCAAGAAGTTCAACTTCAAAAACCAAAGCCGCGTATGGCCCGATAGCACCACCAGCACCACGCTCACCGTAAGCAAGGTTGTGCGGAATGAATAAACGCCACTTTGAACCAGTAGGCATCAATTGAAGCGCTTCAGTCCAACCAGCAATAACACCGTCAACACGGAATTCTGCAGGCTCGCCACGATCAACTGAGCTATCAAACACAGAACCGCTAGTCAGGGTGCCGTGGTAGTGCGTACGCACGGTTGAAGTTTTAGAAGGCTTGTCACCAGCACCTTCGGTGATCACTTGGTACTGCAGGCCAGACTCAAGTACGGTAATGCCGTCTTTTTTAGCATTTTCAGCTAAAAAGGCTTCGCCTTCAGCGGCTTGCTCTTTAGATTGCTCAGCGCGCTCAGCTTGAATGCGGCCGCTAATTTCCTTAAACGCTACGTCAAGGTCTTCACGTGCTACGGCAAAATCGCTACCTTCGAAAGCGTCTTTTAAGCCAGCGGATACAGAAGCGATGTCCATACCATCAAATGGGTTCGCCAATAATTGGTCGCCCAGTTGACGACCAATGCCGTAACTTACTTTCTTTTCTACTGTTGAATAATCAGACATAACTGCTCCGCTCTTGGTTAATAAATCGTTAATAATCAGGCGGCGCAGTCTAGCACAGGAGTTTACTTCTGGCAGGCACTGCAATAAACCGTGGTGCGATTCTGCAGGCGCTTTTCCGTTAACGCTTTTTTACAACGCGGGCACGGCTTGCCGCCGTGGCCATAAACGTTGAGCTCCTGTGCAAAATAGCCTGGCTTGCCATCCCCGCCGACAAAATCACGCAACGTTGTACCGCCGCGCTCAATAGCATGGGCCAAAATAGTCTTAATGTCGGCCACTAGGCGGGCAGCCTTGGGCCGCGTCAACTTGCCCGCCACTTTAAGCGGGTGGAGCCCAGCAGCAAACAGAGCTTCGTTGGCGTAGATATTCCCCACCCCCACAACAACCTTGGCATCCATAATGAAGCTCTTTAACGGCGTTTTTTTGTTGCGTGCCAAGCCGTAGAGATACTCGCCAGAGAAATTGTCGGATAACGGCTCAGGCCCCAGGTGCGCAATTAGCGAATGCGCATCGAGTGTTGTCGCGTCCTGATGCCAAACAAAGGCACCGAAGCGCCGAGGGTCATTAAAACGTAGCGCAATTCCATGATTAAAAAGTATATCTATATGGTCATGCTTACCCACTGCCGCCGACGGCTCCACTACCCGTAAACTGCCCGACATGCCAAGGTGAACCAGCAAAACACCCGCATCAAAACGCAACACCAAATACTTCGCGCGCCGCGAAACAGCGCGTAAAACACTACCATTAAGAATATCAGCTAAGCGCGTATCAACAGGCCAACGCAAACGGCCATTGCGAACAACAACACCGGAAACAGCCTCCCCTTCTACATGCGGGCGAATTCCACGGCATGTCGTCTCAACCTCTGGTAACTCTGGCATAGACCCTCTTTATTTTCATATTTCCCGAAGCCCTAACGAAAAAAACCCAGCGCTAGGCTGGGTTTTAGAAGACAAAGCAAGTCAGTTCGACCTACTTAATTTTGCCTTCTTTGTACATCACGTGCTTGCGAACAACAGGATCAAATTTTTTGATCTCCATTTTCTCAGGCATGGTGCGCTTGTTCTTGGTAGTAGTGTAAAAGTGACCGGTACCGGCACTTGAATTCAAACGAATTTTGTCACGCATGATAGATTCCTCTTAGCTGTATTCGAGCAATATATGCCGTAATTAAACTTTTTCGCCGCGAGCGCGAAGTTCAACCAATACTTGGTCGATGCCTTTTTTATCAATAATACGCATACCTTTAGAGGTAAGGCGCAATTTTACAAAACGCTTCTCAGACTCAACCCAAAAACGATGAGAGTGCAAGTTAGGCAAAAAACGACGCTTAGTGTGGTTTTTTGCGTGAGAAACATTGTTACCGGTTACCGGGCGTTTACCCGTAACTTGACATACTTTAGACATTGCTCTGCCTCTTTAATCGTAAAGATCATTAAATCGTAAATATTGTTTTGACTCCCCTTACGCTGAAAACACCATAAAGGAGGCCACAAATGTCGGAGGTACTCTTGTGCTTGCGCTGCAGAATACTTTGGCTCTTCAATTACCCCTGCCAACAAGGCCAGCAGTAGCTAAACTCCAGTTTCGTTCACCGCGTGCGCTTTATATGCCACGCACACACCACAAATTGCGGCGAAGCCTGAACAAAAAACAAGCAAACCCATGGGTTGGCCGAAAAGAGGCGCGTTTTATACCAGAATAGAACCATCCAAGCAAACTTTTTCTCCTTTGGGGGCACTAAATCATGCTGTGCTCACAAAACGAAAACGGCTCGGCTGCGCCTACGATAATATGATCAAGAACACGGATATCGAGTAACCCCAAGGCCTCAGATAACACCCGGGTAATATCTCGATCAGAAGCACTAGGCGTCGCAATTCCCGAGGGATGGTTGTGAGCAAGAATGACTGCGCCAGCATTGAGCGCTAACGCACGCTTGGCAAGCTCCCGAGGATGAACCGTTGCACCATCAAGGGTCCCGCGAAACAAAACTTCAAAATTCAGTAGCTGATGCTGACTATCTAAAAAGAACACCGCAAAAACTTCATGCTCCAAGCTGGATAAACGCGACTTAGCCAAACGCTTAACCAAAGCCACATTATCCAACACACTCAACCCTGACAACTCCTCAGCCGTGTGTCGCGATGCCATTTCAAGCACAGCCTGCAAAAGACAATATTTAGCCTCCCCCAAACCTAGCGCTCGGCAAAACTCTTTTTTAGATGCAGACAACAATGAACGCAAACTACCGAAATGCTGCAATAGCTCTCTCGACAAATCCACCGCGCTTTTACCCGCGACGCCGGTGCGCAGAAAGATAGCCAGAAGTTCCGCATCACTCAGCGCAGAAGCCCCACGCTGCAACAGTTTTTCCCTGGGCCGCTCACCCAAGGGCCAATCCTTGATCGCCATAAATAACATCCTGTTGTTAATATTTTAATGCCTAGTGTGAGGACGTCACATTTCATACCCTAAATGCTCGATTTCGACCCCTTTACCTTCGCCCAAATGGAGAAACTATTGCAGTCTCGCCCCTTAGGGGCGTGCATAAAATAACTTCCTGTTTTTGAATTCCTGGGTGCACGCTTGCCTTCGTTAAAAATATTTGCAATAGCCGGCTATTACGCCATATTTTCGCC